>NZ_CP046218.1:300000-467736 GCF_012571345.1 Enterobacteriaceae endosymbiont of Macroplea mutica
AACACCTACAAAACCAAATTCTTCTGCTATAACAGAAAAAATAAAATCAGTATATTTTTCTGGTAAAAATTTTAGTTGTGTTTGTGTACCATGCAACCAACCTTTACCAAACCAACCACCAGACCCAATAGCAATTTTAGATTGTAAAATATGATAACCTGCACCTAAAGCATCTTTTTCAGGATTTAATAGAATTAATATTCTAGTTCTTTGATAATCATGCATAATAAAAAACCATAATATTGGCAAACAAATAGATATTAATATCAAACTCATAATAATTAAACGCCAAGATAGTCCTGATAAAAATAAAATAATAGTACTTGATAAAATGATTAAAATTGCAGTACCTAAATCTGGTTGTTTAATAACTAAAAAAGTTGGTATAACAATAATAATGATACTAATAATAAAATTTTTTATATTTATCATATAATTAATTTTATGTAAACGATAAGTTAAAAACAATGGTATAACAGTTTTACTAATTTCAGACGGTTGAAATTTCATAAAACTTATTTTTAACCATCTTTTAGCTCCATTAATAGGGATGCCAGTGAAATATACTACTAATAATAGTATTATAAAAATTATATATAATATAAAAATATTTTTAAAAAAAAAATTTGGAGGTATTTGTGCAACTAATAACATGATAATAAAACCAATACATATTTGTATAATTTTATTATATAAAATATTTTTATTTTGACCAGATGCACTCCAKATCGCAAAAATACTAAAGAATAATAATAAACTAATAAGAAACATAAAAACTATATCTATATGTAA
Source organism: Enterobacteriaceae endosymbiont of Macroplea mutica (assembly GCF_012571345.1). Classification (GTDB taxonomy): domain Bacteria; phylum Pseudomonadota; class Gammaproteobacteria; order Enterobacterales; family Enterobacteriaceae. The sequence goes on from NZ_CP046218.1 coordinate 300,793, forward strand.
TTTTTTATGTATGTAATTTAAAATATTTTGTTTGTACATAATGTTATTTATATATTAAATGTTAAAATCTTTATGATGTTGAAAAATATAGTCAAAAATTTTTCTAATTAAATGTCCTAGAATGATTTCGCGATTATTATGATTTTCTATGACAATAGAAATGGCAACTGTGGGATTATTTATAGGTGCAAAAGCAATAATTAATTTATGATCACTTAATTTATTTTGTAATCTTTGCACATTATTAATATGTTTATTTTTTAAATTATAAACTTGTGCTGTTCCTGTTTTTGCAGCTATTTTATATTTTGCTCCTCTAAAATATATATACATTGTTCCACGACGCGTATGTGCTACTCTATACATTCCTTGTTTAACAAGATGCCAGAATTGTTTATTAATATTATTAATAATTTTAATAGGTTTTGGTTGTATAGAACATTTATTATTATTAATCTTCAGAGATTGTAAAATATGTAATTTTTTTAAAACACCATTATTAATTAGTATTGTAAGCATTTTATTTATTTGTATGGGAGTAGCATTCCAATAACTTTGTCCAATACCTACAGAAATAGTATCCCCTATATGCCATTGTATATGTTTTTTTTTTGTTTCTACATATTTATTTGGTAGATTACCAGGAATTTCATTATTTAAATCAATATTAGTTTTACGTCCAAAACCAAATTGAGACATCCAATAAAATATTTTATCAATACCCATATTATAAGCAACTTTATAGAAAAAAACATCAGAAGATTCTGTTAAAGCATGAACAATATTAATATATCCATGTCCATAACGTTTCCAATCTTTAAATAATTGATGTTGCATAGGTATTTTCCACCATCCAGGATCAAAAATAATAGTATGTGGATTAACAATACCTTCAGTTAATGCAGCTATAGCTAAATAAGGTTTTACTGTAGATGCTGGAGGATATATTCCTTGTGTTACTCTATTCAGTAAAGGTTTATGAGGATTATTTTTTAATATGTTAAATTGTTTTTGTGTAATGTTATGACTAAAAAGATTAGGATTAAAAGTTGGATTAGAAATTAATGCTAAAACATCCCCATTTTGGGGATTACTAATAATAATTGCTATACGATAATTTGATATTAATGATGTAATATATTTTTGTAATTTAACGTCTAACGTAAGATAAATATCATTACCATTGCGGGCATGTTGAATAATATTTTGATATATAATATGTCCTTTATTATTCATAATATTTTTTTTATAACCTATTTTACCATGCAAAATATTTTCATAATATTGTTCTATCCCAACTTTCCCTACAAAAGGTATGTTGTTAATATGATAATCTGCATCAATGTTACTAATATTATTTTCTGCAGACATTCGTGTTACATAACCTACTGTATGTGCAAATAATGATCCAAAAGGATATAAACGTTTCATATATGTTTGTAAATATACCCCAGGTAATCTATATTTATTGGCTACAAACATAGCTATCTGTTTTTCATTTAAATTTTTCATTAAAACTATAGGAATAGTATCATTATTTCTATGTTTTTTCTTAAGATTATTAATCTCATTAATATTAATGGTGATATTCAATATTTTTTTTAAAATAAATGTTGTATTTTGAATATTAGTCATATTTCTTGGAATAATTATTAATTGATAATATGCCTGGTTAATAGCTAAAGGGATATTATTTCGATCATAAATAAAACCTCTATTAGGAATAATTTTAACTAATTTACTATAATTATTTTGTGAAGCTATATTATATTTTTGAAATAATGTTATTTGTAAATAATATAAATTATACAGTAATATTATTACTAATAATATAGAAATCATACATGCTAATAATATTCTATTTAAGAATGTTTTGTAATGTGATGCTTTATAACTGTGAAATATATATTTATTAAATTTCATTATCTATAAAATTATTATTTATTGTAATATTATTCATATAAATAAAAAAACTAATTTTTCCAAATCTATCCAAAAATATTTTTCACAATATAAATTAATATTATGATTTTTAATGTTTATTTCCATGTCAGATAATAATTTTATACACAAATATATTTTCTCTATTGTAATAGAAGGTAATAATTGTATAAAAATATTATACTTGTATTGGGGTATATATAAATTTTTTAATGAATTATTATTCATAATATTTTTTTTTATCAACATTAAACATATCATATCATGTGATAAATTTTTTATAATAAAAATGGGGTTGTATTTATGCAATTTTATCTTATGTATAATACATAAACTTTTATATACTTGTTTAGCTAAAATAGCATCAAGTAAATTATCATATTTGATAAGAATAAATGTATTTGTATAAAAAGATAATTGTTTTACTGTAACTATTTTTTTTTGACTTAAATTTATATTTAAAAGTATTTGATTTAATAATGATAAATTATTGTTGTAAAAAGTATACATTAAATCAATAGCATCATTATTTATATGTAGATCTAATGTTTTACATCTTAATATTAACCATTTTTTAAATTGTGGATAATTTAATGTAACACACAAAATAAATTTAATATATGATGATACTAGGTTTATATTATTTATCATATATTTCTTATATATATTACATTTCATAATATTATGTATTTCTATAATTAATATTATTTTATCATGTAAAAATGATAATAATTTTTGTATATATTTGATATTTTTAACAACATCACTTTTGTTTAAAAAAATAATGTTAATTATTTTTTTAGTAAAAAATAAATTTAAACAACAAAATTTAGTGAATATACTTGTCCAATTAGTATTAGCATCAATAATAATAGTAATATGTTCTTGATATTGTTGTCTGCGTAATATTAAAAATAATTTTTTTATATATTCTTTAATATGATAAAAATCGCTACCTATAACAACATAACAGAGATACTTTATGCGAGTCTTATTTAGGTTTAAACAACTATTTTYTTTTAAGTTAATGAAGTCTAACATAAAAAATATTCTTTTACAATATGAATAATATTAATAGTATTTGGTTAAAAATAACATATATTTTTCATAAATAATACTTTATTTTATAGTAACAATATTAAATATTTTTTTATATATATATATAGTTTTGATGATTGTTATTTTTGTAAGATATTTAGATATTTTATTATTTTTATATACTATTTGTTTAATTTTTTTTTTATTATCGGCATCTATTATTGGAATAGTTATCACATATTTTTTTTTCCCGTTAATTTGGATTACCAAATTAAATGTAACAGTAAACTGGTTACTCTTTATCGGAAAAAATTTTGGCCATGGTAAAAAATCAATACTTTTATTACCAAAATATTCTAACAAAACATAACTAAAATGCGGAGTAAATGGATATAATAATTTTAAAATTGTATTTAATGCATAATATATTATATTATAATCTATTAGATTATTTATATGATATTTCATCATATAATTCACTAAAGACATAATAGAAGATATTGCTGTATTAAATATTTGACGTTCATGTATATCATTAGATACTTGTTGTATTGTCTTATTAATTATATTATGTAATTCAAATTGTCTTTGATCATAATTATTAGATAATTGTGTAATATTAAAAGATATACTAATATCATATGGTAATAAACGATATTGATAAATAAAACGCCATAATTTTTTTAAAAACTTAAACATCCCATTTATACCTGATTCTCTCCATTCCAATGATATTGTTGGTGGTGCTGCAAACATTAAAAATAAACGCAAAGTATCTGCACCATATTTTTTAATCATACTATTAGGGTCAACACCATTTTTTTTTGACTTAGACATTTTTAACATTTTATGTCTTATTAGTATTCTATTTTTATTATCTCTAAAAATTTTATTTTGATTATTTTTATCATATTTTACATGTACATTTTTATAACTAACCCATTTTTTATGATGATTATCATCAATATAATAAAAAGCATCTGATAAGACCATTCCTTGACATAATAAATTTTTTACAGGTTCATCATTATATACTAAACCTAAATCTCGCATTAATTTATGGAAAAAGCGTAAATAAATTAGATGCATCGTAGCATGTTCTATACCACCAATATATTGATTTACTGGTAACCAGTATTTAATATCATCAGGATTTAATATTCCTTTATTATGATTGGGACAAGTATATCTTGCATAATACCAAGAAGATTCAATAAAAGTATCAAAAGTATCTATTTCTCTTTTAGCATATTGACCATTATAATTATAATTAAACCATGTAAGATCTATAATTTTTTTTTGATTATAATCATACTTTTTATATTGTTCGAACAAATATTTAGGGAAAATTATTGGTAAATCTTGTTTTTTTAAAGGTATAATATTCCCATTAGTCAATGTAATTACTGGTATTGGTGTGCCCCATAAACGTTGTCTAGAAATACACCAATCGTTTAAAGAATAATATATTTTTTGTTGGAAAAATAATGGTTCCATATTCGATTTAACATGACTTGAATTAAATAAATAATTAACATTATTTTTTACATATGTTATTAAATTATATTTATGTGCAATAACATGATCTTCAGAATTATATAAAGGTGTTCCAATACATGCTTTAATATTATGGGGCATAACATTAACTATAATAATAGGAATTTTATTATTTAAATGATCTATAATAAACAAATTACTATGAATAAAAGATAATGTATTATGTTTTGATGATGTTTGATAAATATACATATCTAGAAATTTTTTTACTGTTAAATTGTATGCAGATATTTTTTTACAAAAATCATGTCGTAATGATAGTTTTATAAAACTAATATTATGCATATATTGTTTTTTTTGTATAAAAACTTTTAATATGGTATTAGTTTTATATATTTTATAATTAATTTCTATACCTTCTTTTTTACCTATCCAATTTTGTTGCATGCATTTAACTTGTTTAGGCCAACCATTTAATTTATTTAAACCAGATAATAGTTCTTCAGCATAATTAGTAATTTTTAAAAACCATTGTAACATTTGTTTAAGTTTTATAGTATTACCACAACGCCAACAAGTATTTTTATAAACTTGTTCGTTCGCTAATACTGTTTTATCATGAGAACACCAATTTACTATTGTATTTTTTTTATATACCAGTCCTAATCTATATAATTTTAAAAATAACAATTGTTCCCAACGATAATATTGAGCATTACATGTAGTAATTTCACGATTCCAATCAAAACTAAAACCTAGAAATTTTAATTGTTGTTTCATGTATTGTATATTTTGTTTTGTCCATATATCAGGAGATGTTTTATGATTTATTGCCGCAATTTCTGCTGGCAGTCCAAATGCATCCCATCCTATAGGATGTAAAACATTTTCACCCAACATACGATGATAACGAGCAATAACATCACTAATAGTATAATTACGTACATGACCCATATGTAAATTACCTGAAGGATAAGGTAACATGGATAAACAATAAAATTTTTTTTTATTATAATCAATATCTACATGAAAAGTATTATGTTTATCCCATTGTTTTTGTACATATTGTTCCACATTATGTGGATAATATTCTTTTTCCATATCATGTAATCCTATAAAAATTTTATGGTTATTCTATTAATTATATGACTTATTATAAGGATTATTAATATTACTTATAGCATTTGAAAAAATAAGTATGATTGTATAATATTATTTTTTATAAGGATTTTGATATCCTAAAATATGTAAAAGATCAATTTCTTGATTTTCCATGATATTAGCATTATATTCATTATCATGGTCAAATGTAAATAAGTGTAATATGCTATGAACTATTAAATGTGCATAATGTTCTATAATTTTTTTATGATATTGTATTGTTTCTTCATATATTATATCTGGACATAATATAATTTCTCCTAAAAATAGTCTTTTGTTTTTATGTATTTTACTAGGAAAACTTAAAACGTTTGTAGTTTTATTTATCTTGAGAAATTTATAATTTAACATTTTTATATATTTTTGATTAACAATACATATTGTAATTTCAATAGATTTTTTTATTAGATAAGGCAAAATAATATCTAACCAATGGTATAATATACTTTTTACTGGTATAAAAGCATCACATTTATGGTAAGAGTAATAATGTAGAATAATTTTTTGCATATTTATATACTAAATAAAATAATTTTCATTATAATTAAAGTTGGATATATAATGACAGAAAAAATTTAATGTATGCTAATAAATGTAGCATATAAAGTATACAAATAAAAACTATCAATATATACATTTACAATTTTACCCATACAATTATATGAACTTTTGAAAAAAACAATTCTATTATTTTCTGTTTTGCCAAAAAAATATTTGTTATGTTTAGATATTCCTTCTACTAAAACAGTTTGTATAGAATGCAACATATATGAACTAAATTTTTTTGTTTGTTGTTGGATATAATCTTGCAAGATATATAATCTGCGTTTTTTTTCTTGTAAACTAACATTATCTACCATTCTACTAGAAACAGTACCAGGTCTAGCAGAATATATAAAACTATAACTCATATCAATGTCCATATCTATAATGAATTGTATTGTTTTATTAAAATCTTCTTGTGTTTCGCCAGGAAAACCTACTATAAAATCAGAACTAATATGAATGTTAGGTCTGATTTTTTTTAGTTGGTATATAATATTTTTATATTGTGTTAAAGAATATCTTCGTTTCATTAAAGATAAAATTTTTTCTGAACCACTTTGTACTGGCAAATGTAAAAAATTTACTAACTGTGGTATTTTACCATATACATTAATTAAATCTTGAGTAAAATCCTGAGGATGACTAGTAGTATATCTAATTCTATAGATACCTTTAATATGTGAAATCATAATTAATAATTTATCAAAGGTAACAATATCATTATTATTATCTATATATTTATAAGAATTAACATTCTGTCCTAATAAATGTATTTCTTTAATGCCTTGCATAATTAATTGTTGTATTTCTAATAATATATCTTTATATGGTCTACTAATCTCTTTACCTCTTGTAAAAGGCACAATACAATATGTGCAATATTTATTACATCCTTCTATAATAGTAACATAAGAAGTATATTTAGTAGTTTTAATAACTGGTAAATAACTAAATTTTTCAGTTTTAGGAAAACTAATATCGATTAATTTTTTTTTAAAATTATATACATCTTGTATCATTTTTGGTAATCTATGTATTGTTTGTGGACCAAAAATAATATCTACGTAATGAGCTCTTTTAAAAATTTTTTCACCTTCTTGTGCAGCCACACATCCACCAACACATATAATAATATTAGGGTTGCCTTGTTTCAAAATTTTCCATCTTCCTAATTGATGAAATAGTTTTTCTTGAGCTTTTTCTCTTATAGAACATGTATTTAATATAAATATGTTAGCATGTTTTGCTGTCGTAACAATATCATAATTTAGTTCTTTACTAATGTAATGTGATAACTTGGTAGAATCATATGTATTCATTTGGCAACCCCAAGTTTTAATATATACTTTATTGCGAGGCATAGTTATTATAATATTTTTATATGTGTTAAACTATTAATAATCAATAATATTCTGGGGTACCTGGATTTGAACCAGGGAATGCCGGTATCAAAAACCGGTGCCTTAACCACTTGGCTATACCCCAAAAATAATCTTACGGAAGACGAGACTTGAACTCGTATACTATTTATAAATAGCCAGAACCTAACTCTGGTGCGTCTACCTATTCCGCCACTTCCGTAAAAATAAATATATAATAGCTATGATGGGACTCGAACCCATAATCTCAGCGTTATGAGTGCTGTGCTCTAACCACTTAAGCTACATAGCTTTATATAACGATTTTATACATACATTATGAAGTATATACAAGCATAACGTCAACTAATTTTATTAAAAAAAATACTGTTTTCTTAAATCGAGTATAATAATATGAATAATTATCATAATTATGAAAAAAATTTTATTTTTAAAATAATAAAAAATGATATTGCAAATAAGAAATATCATTTAGTACATACACGATTTCCTCCTGAACCTAATGGTTATTTACATATTGGACATTTAAAATCTATATGTTTAAATTTTTTTATTGCTGAATATTTTCAAGGTAAATGTAATTTAAGAATTGATGATACAAATCCTTCTAAAGAAAATATAAAATATGTCGAACAAATTAAACAGGATTTAATTTGGTTAGGGTTTAAGTGGTGTAATAATATTAAATATACATCAGATTATTTTGATAATATTTATCAATATGCTATAGAGCTAATTAAAAAAAATTTAGCATATGTTGATGAATTAAATACAGATGATATTACTAAATATCGGGGCACATTATCTAATCCTGGAGTTGATAGTCCATATAGAAATCGCAGTATTCAAGAAAATTTATTTTTATTTAACAAAATGTTTTTAGGCTGTTTTAAAGAAGGTGATGTATCTTTAAGAGCTAAAATTGATATGCGATCAAATGTAATTCTTATGAGAGATCCAGTATTATATCGTATTAAGTATATTACACATTATAAAACAGGTAATAAATGGTGTATATATCCTACATATGATTTTGCACATTGTATATCTGATGCATTAGAAGGTATTACACATTCTTTATGTACATTGGAATTTCAAGATAATCGTATATTGTATAATTGGATTTTACAAAATATTAATATCCAAAATAAACCAAAACAATATGAATTTTCTAAATTAAATATAGAATATGCTCTTCTTACAAAAAGAAAGATAAATATTTTATTAAAAAATAAAATTATTAATAGTTGGGATGATCCACGCTTATTTACTATTTCTGGATTACGTAGAAGAGGTTATACAGCTTCTGCATTAAGAAATTTTTGTTATAATGTAGGTGTAACAAAACAAAATAATTTAATAGAAATTACATATTTAGAATCATATATACGTAATGAATTAAATCAAAATGCTGTCAGAAGAATGGCAGTGTTGCGTCCATTAAAACTTATTATAGTTAATTTTCCTCAAAATATTCAATATATTAAATTAACTGCTCCTAATCATCCAAATGATTTATCTAAAGGATATCGAGATATTTTTTTTACAAAAGAAATTTATATAGATAAAACAGATTTTTTAGAACATGATAAAAAAAATTGCAAAAAACTTATTTTAGGTCATGAAATACGTTTGAGATATGCTTATGTTATTAAAGCAATAAAAATTTTAAAAGATGCACATAATAATATTATTTGTTTATATTGTAATTATGATATGCATACTTTAGGAATTAAACTTAATAAATTAAGAGGTGTAAAAGGTGTTATACATTGGATTTCTACATCTTACGCAATAAAAGCATATTTTTATATATATGATTATTTATTTACACAGAAAAATATTAATTACCTTAAAGATATTTTATCAGTTGTTAAAAAAAAAACCTTAATACGATATTATGGTTTTATCGAGCAGAATATATTATATGATTTAAAATTTACTAAACATTTTCAGTTTGAAAGAGAAGGATATTTTTTTTTAGATATGAAAAATAAAAAACATCAAATAATATTTAATAGAATTACAACATTAAAAAAATAAGTTTTTGTATTACAAAAAATCAATTATACGGTCATATATAATTGATTTTTAAACATTTATTTTATAATTGTAATTCTTTTAACAACTGTGTTATCCATTGTTTAACACGAATATCTGTCAATTCAGATTGTCTATCCTCATCAAGTGGTAAGCCAACGAAATAATCTTTATTTTTTAAACTTTTCGTTTTACGATAAAAATATCCATTATTAGGCCAATATCCAATAATATTTCCTTTATTTTTTTTAACAATATCGTATATAACACGTAAGGCATCACAAAAATATTCACCATAATCTTCTTGATCACCACAACCAAATAAAGCAATTTTTTTATTTTGAAAATTAATTGTTTGCAATAAAGGTATAAAATTATCCCAATCATATTGTAAATCACCATAATACCATGTTGGTATGCCAAAGAATAGAATATTAAAAGATTCAATATCTGTTTTTTTTGTGTTAGCAATATTAAATATACTAACATGTTGATCATTTAAATAATTATATATTTTATAAGCAATATTTTCAGTATGACCAGTATCGCTTCCAAAAAAAATACCTATTTTAGACATATATATTCTCCTTAAATTCTTTTAATATTATTGTTCAAGAAAAATTAATATTTGTCGCAATACAACATCTGTATGGGTTATATACATAAAATGTCCTGCATTAATATTATATATAATAGCAGACGGAAATTGTGTAAATATTGCTTTATAATATTCAATTCTAATATAATTAGATTGTTTCCCTTTTAAAAACATAATTTTTCCTAACCACGGATGTATTAAATTCCAACCAGAAATATTACAATATTGTTGTTGTATAAAAAACCAATTAAATTCCCATTGTCCATTATTAAACATATTTAATAATATATTAATCATATCGTAATCCATAATATATAGTTTCATAATATTATATGCTTGTATTTTAGTAGTAATATTCATATCATGTATTTTTTTAAAAGATAAAAAAATATTTTTAAAAGAAAAAATATACGCTATAGGTGCAATATCTAAAATAATGATTTTATGAATCATATTTTTTAAGAAAATAGTTAAATACATAGCAACTTTACCACCCATAGAATATCCAATTAAAATTACTTTTTTATTAATATTTAAAAAATGTAATGTTTCAATAACATCATAAGCCATAATACTATATCTCATATCCATATCATTAATAGATTGGCCATGATTACGTAAATCTAGTAAAATAATGGGATAATTTAATTTTTGTTTTAATAAATAACCTAATTCAAGCAAACTATTTTTATTACCAAATAATCCGTGTAATATAATAATAGTCATTATGTTATTTTTATTATTTGTATAATTTAATATTTTGTGTGATAAAATCATATACTTTTAAAGCATCAAAAACCTAATTATGTTATTATATATAACAATTTTACTTATATAAATAAATATGCATAATATTATATGAAAAATATTAATCCTACTAAAACTATATCTTGGAAAGCATTACAGAATCATATATATGATATGGAACATATAACTCTGACACAACTTTTTCAACAAGATAAAAAAAGGTTTTCAAATTTTTCTATCAATTTTGAAAACAAAATTTTATTTGATTTTTCTAAAAATATTATTAATCATAAAACTATGCATTATTTAACAAATTTAGCCAAAGAAATGAATTATCTTGATGCTATACATGACATGTTTTATGGGGGAAAAATCAATAAAACAGAACAACGTTCAGTTTTACATATAGCATTAAGAAACTATAATAATAATGATTTCTTATTACAAAATCATAATATTTATAATAATATAAATGTTACTTTAAAAAAAATTAAGAATATATCTAATAATATTATTCATGGTATTTGGAAAGGATATACTAATCAACCTATAAAAAATATTATTAATGTCGGTATTGGAGGCTCTCATTTAGGACCATTAATGACAATAGAAGCTTTAAAAAATTATCGAAATCATTTAAATATATATTTTATATCTAGTTTAGATGCCATGCAATTAATTAATATTTTTAAAAAAATTAAACCTGAAAATAGTATTTTTATTATTTCTTCTAAAACATTTACCACACAAGAAACAATAACAAATGCTTTATGTATAAAAGAATGGTTTATAGATAATAAATCAAATATTAATATTGATGAAATCATGCAAAAACATTTTATAGGTATTACTGCTAATACTAATAATGCCATTAACTTTGGTATTCCATATGATAATATATTGCCAATCTGGGAATGGGTAGGCGGAAGATTTTCTTTATGGTCATCTATTGGTTTAATTATATCATTATCTATAGGATTTAAACATTTTAAACATTTATTAGATGGTGCTGCGAAAATGGACCATCATTTTTTTTACAGTGATATTACACAAAATATGCCTATTATTATGGCTTTAATTAGTATTTGGTATAATAATTTTTGGAATACTGAAACTGAAGCTTGCATACCATACTGTTATAATATGCGTTTTTTAATAAAATATTTACAACAGTTAAATATGGAATCAAATGGAAAATCTATAGATAAAATAGGTAATGATATTACTTATCAAACTAGTCCTATTATATGGGGTGATATAGGTACTGATGGGCAACATTCATTTTTTCAATTATTACATCAAGGTACTAAAATGATACCATGTGATTTTATTGCTCCTGTTATACCTGCTATATATGTAAAAAATATTCATAATAAACTAATAGCTAACTATATTGCACAAACTAAAACACTAGCTTTTGGTAATATTCATGGAGAAGATAGTAATCAAAATATATATCAAAAATGTACTGGAAATCATCCAAGTAATTCTATTTTTATAAAAAAAATTACTCCATACAATTTAGGTCTATTAATAGCTTTATATGAACATAAAATTTTTATGCAAGGAGTTATTTTAAATATTTTTTCTTTTGATCAGTGGGGTGTAGAATTAGGTAAAAAATTTGCTACCTTAATATTAGATGATTTGCACAACGACACACTTAGTATTCATAAATATGATGTTTCTACTAACGGATTAATTAATTTTTATAAATCATTTTTATAAAAATTCTTACTTTATATTAATAAAAATTAATTAATCGTTTTTTATACATTAAGTTATTTTTTAAAACAATAAATATATAATAAAATATATACAATATATCTTCTTGTTTTGTAAAAAAATAAGATTAATTTAATAATGATTTACTTTTTTAAAAGTAATTATTTTATTTAAAATTTTTATATTTGTTATTGTTTTAATAGAATGAATATTTTTTTTAGATAACTCTACGAGAGAATAATAATCAAATAATTTAACATTACCAATATTGTTGCTAGGTATTAATATTTTATTAATAATAGCACCTACTATATGACGTATTTCTACTCCATCTTTTTTCCCTATATTTATTTTATACATTATCATATTTTCATGTAAATATTTTTTTTTGTTTGTACGTAAAAATTTATTTTTAACCGTATTAACTACTTCTGGAGGGAAAACTAAAGGCCTATTACCTTGCGCAATTTTTAATAATACAGCTGTTAATAATTCCTTATCTACAAATTCTTCAAATGGTTTCGTTAACAAAATATTTTTATATTGTTCAATATCATAACTTTTTAATGTACTATGTATTTTCATAATAAATTTTTCTAATCTTTTTTGACTTAAAAAAGATGTATGTGGTATTTTTTTTTCTATAATATTAAATTTAGTAAAATATGCAATATTTTTTAATAAACGTTTTTCTCTATATTCTACGAAAGTTAATGCACTACCAGTGCGTCCCGCCCTACCAGTACGGCCAATACGATGTATGTAAGATTCAGCATCCATAGGAATATCATAGTTAATAACTAAATCAATTCTTTTGACATCTAATCCTCTAGCAGCGACATCTGTAGCTATTAAAATTTCTAATTGAGCATTTTTAAAACTATTTAAAGTTTTTTCTCTTATATTTTGATTCATATCACCATTTAATGGCGCACTATTATATCCATAATTATTTAATTTGTGTGCTACTTCTAAAGTAGAGTTTTTAGTTTTTACAAAAATTAATACAGCATCATAAGATTCAACTTCTAAAAATTTCATTAATACATCGATTTTATTTACATGTATAATACAATAACTTTGATTAATATGGGGTATAGTATTATTATCAGATTGTATTTTAATTTCATGTGGATCATGCATAAATTTTTTAGTAATTTTTTTTATTTTATATGGCATAGTTGCAGAGAATAATGCTGTTTGATAACCTTCAGGTATAACAGACAAAATTTGTTCTACATCTTCAATAAAACCCATTCTTAACATTTCATCTGCTTCATCTAATACTAAACTAGTAGTAGTAGATAAGTTAATAGTTTTTCGTTTAATATGATCTAATAATCTTCCTGGTGTAGCAACAATGATTTGCGGTTTTAAACGTAAACCACGTAATTGTATATGATAAGATTGACCGCCATATAATGATAATACATGAACACCATAAATAAATTTAGAAAAGAAGGATGCAAATGTTGCTATTTGTATAGCTAATTCTCTAGTTGGTGTTAAAATCAAAATTTGAATATTTTTTATTTGGGGTTTTAAATTATTTAATAGTGGCAATATAAATGCTGCAGTTTTACCACTACCAGTTTGTGCTATGCCTAAAACATCTTTTTTTAATAATAAATATGGAATACATTCTTTTTGTATAGGTGTTGGTATAGTATACCCAATATTATTTAAAGCTTTAATAATATTATTATTAAGTTTAAATTGAAGAAAATTATTATTAGTCATGTTAATATACATGCCTCTTTAAAAATAAATAAATAAATTTAACAACATTTTATAAAAATAATAATATTTATATATTATAAATTATGTTGTCGATATGTTTTTACAAAGATATGATACATAGAACACATATTTTATATCTTATTTGTGATTAGAAGTTATATATAACTTCTAAACACAAATAGAAGAATGGTATCATAAATAAAAAATGAATAATAAATTGTATGATCATGATATATATAAGAAAATACATATTAATTATATTATAATATGTATTTAACGTGTAGTTATTGCTTTCATACTTAATCTAATTCTTCCTTGTTTGTCAATTTCTATAACTTTAACTAAAACTTTTTGTAGTAATGTTAAATGATCACTAACTTTACTAACATGTGTGTTAGTGATTTGTGAAATATGTACTAAACCTTCTTTGCCGTATCCTATAGAAATAAAAGCACCAAAATCCATAATACGTGTGACTTTTCCACTATAAATACGTCCTACAATAATATCCGCAGTAATTTCTTCAATACGACGTATAGCAAATTGAATTTGTGTATAGTTTTGTGCTGCAATTTTAACAATGCCATTATCTTCAATTTCTATAACTGTTTCTGTTTCTTCTGTTAAAGCTCTAATAACCGATCCGCCTTTACCAATCATATCTTTAATTTTTTCTGGATTAATTTTTATAATATGTATTCTAGGTGCAAATTCTGAAATATGTTTTTTAGGAATAGAAATATTTTTTTGCATTACTTTTAAAATATGCAATCTTGCCAATTTAGCTTGTTGTAATGATAATTTAATAATAGATGCTGTAATACCTTTAATCTTCATATCCATTTGTAATGCAGTAATACCTTTATTTGTACCAGCAACTTTAAAATCCATATCACCTAAATGATCTTCATCGCCTAATATATCAGTTAAAATAACAAAATTATCTTTTTCTTTAATTAAACCCATAGCTATACCAGCTACAGCATTAGTAATAGGAATGCCAGCATCCATCATTGCTAATGATGCACCACACACAGATGCCATAGAAGAAGATCCATTAGATTCTGTAATTTCTGATACTAAACGAATGGTATATGGAAATTTTTCTAATGTTGGCATAACAGGTAATATTGCTTTTTTAGCTAAATGTCCATGACCTATTTCTCTTCTTTTAGGTGAACTTAATATGCCTGTTTCACCAACAGCATAAGCAGGAAAATTATAATGAAATAATAAATGATCAGTTTTTTCGCCAATCAAGTCATCTAATATTTGTGCATCTCTTGTTGTACCTAAAGTAACAGTAACTAAAGCTTGTGTTTCGCCACGGGTAAATAAAGATGATCCATGTGTACGTGATAAAATACCTGTACGAACATCTAAGCTTCTAATCATATTATGTTTACGGCCATCAATGCGTACATTATTTATTAATATCTGTGTTCTTACTATTTCTTTTTCTAATTCATAAAAAATTTCATTAATATCATATTGACTAATATTTGGATCTTGTTTATGTATAATTTCTATAGTATTTAGTTTAATTATATCAATTTGTTTTATTCTATCCTGTTTTACCGGAATATGATAAGCTTTTATTAGATCTAATTTGGCTAATGTTATGATATTTTTTTGTAATTCTTTATTAATAGGATTCATAATCCATATTTTGCTATCTGTAGGTGTTTTTACCTTTTCAGCAAATATTATTATGTTATTAATTAATTGTTGTTGTTTTTTATGTCCATATATTATTGCATTTAATATTTTTGTTTCATCTAATTGATTAGTTTTTGCTTCTACCATTAAAATTTCTTTTTGTGTACCAGTTATAATTAAATCTAATTGACTATGTTTCATTTTAGTTATACTAGGATTTAATACAAAACACTTATTTATATAACCTATACGTGCTGTTCCAATAGGACCATCAAAAGGTATATTTGATATGCTTAATGCAGCAGATACACCAATAATAGCAACAATATCTGGATGTATATTCGGATTAATAGATATGACAGTTGCAATGATTTGTATATCATTTAAAAAACCTTTTGGGAATAAAGGTCTTAGTGGACGATCAATTAAACGTGAAATTAACATTTCATTTTCACTAGGACGATTTTCTCTGCGAAAAAAATTGCCTGGTATACGTCCTGCTGCATAAGATCTTTCTTGATAATGCACAGATAATGGTAAAAAATTTTGTTCTTTTTTAATATTTTTATTTACTACTATAGTAATTAATACTGTTGTACCATTAATATTAACTACTACTGCAGAAGTTGTTTGACGTGCAATCATTCCAGTTTCTATAGTTACAGTATTATCACCATAACTAAATGTATGAATAATCGGATTTAACAAAATATCTATCCTTTATATAAAATTATAATTTTAAATATGAATTTTAAATTATATATAACATTATTATTTTCTTAAATTTAATTTTTCTAATAATGTATTATATTTTAGAAAATTTTTTTTTTTAAAATAATTTAATAATTTTCTACGTTGTGATATTAAATTTAGTAATCCACGACGACTATGATGATCTTTTTTATGGTTTTGAAAATGTTTATGTAAATTATTAATTCTTAATGTAAGTAAAGCAACTTGTATAGGAGTAGAACCTATATCTGTGTTATTTATTTTAAACTTATTAATGATTGTTATTTTGTTTTGTTTATTTGTATGCATAAATATTCCTTATATAATACTATATTAGTATATATTTAGTAATATGTTGTTTATGATTGATTATGCCAATGCCAATAAATTTATATGTATATTTTTCTAAAATATTCACATATTTATTTTTGGTAATATCCATTATTTTTATCGTCTGTTTTTTACCATATTTTATATTTTTTATGATATCGTATGTTAAATAAATACTAGGTAAATTACGTGTCATATACTGTATGGGTAAAATTAGTTTATTAATTAATGTTGCTTGTAATAAATTATTTTTATAATTTTTAATTAGTATTTTTAATTGTGGAATTGTAATTACATTGTTATGTGTTATAGAAATATGTGCTATATTTAAACGACGTAATTGTATTACGTGTGCGCCACAACATAATTGATCTCCTAAATTATCAATAATACTACGTATATACGTGCCTTTAGAACAATGTATCTTTAATTTTAAAATATTTAAATGAAAATATATTAATACTATTTTATATACAATTACCGTCCTCACAGGAACTTGAACATTAATATTATTACGTGCATACCAATATAATGGCATGCCATTATATTTTATAGCAGAATATATATTAGGGATTTGTTGTATTACACCTAAAAAATTAGTGAGTTTTTTAAAGATATATGCTATAGTTATGTCATTAATATTTTTTTTCATAATGATTTTGCCATAACTATCTGCAGTATCAGTTTTAATACCTAATCGTGCTGTTACTTCATATATTTTATCTGCTTCACTTAATAAGTGAGCAAATTTAGTACATTGACCAAAACATATAGGTAATAGTCCACTTGCTAAAGGATCTAATGTACCTGTATAACCTGCTTTATGAATATTAAATAAAATTTTAATTTTTTGTAACATTTTATTAGATGTTAATCCAATGGATTTATCTAATAACAACAAACCATTAATATTTTTTTGATACGGCATGACTATCACTTGGAATTAGAATATAAATAATTATATATTATTTTGGTTAAGTAGTTTAGTAATATGCGCACCTATATTTAAAGAATTATCAAAAAAAAATTTTAAATGTGGAATATGACGTAATATTATTTTTTGAGTTAAAATATGTTTTATGTATCCTGATATTGCATTTAAGAAACATAATTCTCGTTTTTTATTATGACATAATGTGTCTTTTATGTGTGGATAGCAAATAAATATTTGTGCAAAAGATAAATCTTTTGATACTAATACATCTGTTATTGTAATTAATTTATTAAAACGTGTATCATTAATATTATTCGCTAGTATATATGAAATTTGTTTTTTTAATTCATTAGCAACTTTTAATTGTCGATATTTATTTTTTTCCATAAGTATTTCTTTTATAAAAAAATAATTTTTAAAAAATATGTTATTTACGGTTTTCTATTTTTAGAAATGATTCTATTTTATCTTGTATTTTTATGGTATTAAAATTTTTTATAATAATACCACATTCCATATTTATACTTACTTCCGCAACGCTATCTTTAAATCTTCTTAATGATTCTATGGTAGTTTCATAAATTATTTTGTCATTACGTATAACACGTATATTATGATGTTGTTTTAAAAATCCATGTTTAACAGTACAGCCAGCAATAACACCAATATGTGGGATAGTAAAAATATTTTTTACTTCTGCCATGCCTAAGATCTGATATGTATATGTAGGTGTAACAAATGAATTAACAAAATTTTTAAAATTATCAATTAAGTGATAAATAACTGTAAAAATACGCACATTAATATTGTTAGATATCATAATACGTTTAGCCGTACTATTTATTTTAACATTAAAACCTATCACAAAAATATTATGAGTTGTAGAAGCTAATATAACATCTGTTTCTGTAATATTGCCTACACCAGTATGGATAATTTTAATACTACAATTTTTTTGTATTATTTGCATCAATGCATTTTTTATAATGTCTATAGATCCTTGAGTATAACATTTTAATAATACATGTATTTTGTGTATATGTTTTTGATTTAAATCAATAAATTTATTTTTAAAATTTTTTTGTTGTATGGCAATTTTTTTATTACGTAATTGATCTTTTCTATAAGACACTATACTTCTTATTTTTTTTTCATTCGTAATAACTATAAAAGTATCACCAGCATAAGGTATATGTGATAAACCAACGATTTCTACTGCAGAAGAAGGTTCAGCTGTCAGTAATAATGTTCCTTGACAATTTTTTAAAATTTTTATTTTACCATAAGTTGTGCCACATAATATCATATCTCCTTTTTTTAAAGTACCTTCTTGGACTATAATATTTGCTATGGGTCCTCTACTTTTATCTAAATAAGATTCAATTACAATACCTTTCGCAATTCCTTGGAATCTTGATTTTAATTCTAACATTTCTGCTTGCAACAAGATTGCATCTAATAATTTATTAACTCCTATCCCAGTTTTAGCAGATAATGAGACAAATATATTATTACCACCCCATTGATCTGAAATAATATTATATTGACTAAGATCATTTTTAATTTTTTCTATATTAAATATGTTTTTATCAATTTTATTAATTCCTACTATGATGGGTACATTATATTCTTGTGCATATTTAATAATTTCAATAGTTTGAGGCATAATACCATCATCAATAGCTATAACCAATATAATAATATCTGTAATACTAACTCCACGTGATCTCATTAAAGAGAATGATTCATGTCCTGGAGTATCAATAAAAGTAATATTTTTATTTTTATGTGTAACTTGATAAGCATTGATGTTTTGTGTAATGCCACCAGATTCTTTTAATTGTATTTTTGTCGATAATATATAATCTAATAATGATGTTTTTCCATGATCAACATGTCCCATAAGAGTAACTATAGGATTGCGTTCTTGTAATTTAATATTTATATTTTCTGTATTAAGTAATGAGCTTTCTAATATATTTTTATGTCGTATAATTACTCGATGTCCCATATTTTGCACAATTAATTGTGCTGTTTTTAGATCTAATAATTTGTTATTGGGACATAGTATACCTATACTCATCATATTTTTAGTCACTATAGCACTCTTGATTGCCATTTTATCTGCTAATTCTTGTATACTAATATGTTTATTAGCATAGAGAATAATATCACGAATAATATTTTTATTGGGTTTGGTAAAGGCTTGTTGTAATTTATTTATATGGTGTTGAGGATGTTTTTTTTTCTTTACAACAGGTATTACATTGTTTTTAATGTATATATCAGATATTGTTTTCTGTAAATTATTTATTTTATAATTTTGTTTTATAGAAAATTTATTTCTTATATGTGTGTTTTTTTTACCATTTTTATTATATATAATAGTTTTTTTTTTTTTTTCATTAGTAATATTAGATACTTTTTTAAATGGTTTCTTAATTATTTTTTTAAATTTAATATTATTAACTATTTTTTTTTCATTGTTATATAAATTGTTATTAGATAATATGTTTTTTTGATGAATATTACTTGTATTGTTTTTTCTTTTCGTATCAATTTTTATATGGCTATATTTTGTATTAATAAATAATTTTTGTTTCACTAAATAATGTACTAATTTTTGTTTTTCTTGTATAGTGATATGATCATTAATATTTTTAATAATGCCAATTTCTAAAAAATATTTTATAATTTTTTGTATAGACATATTCATTTCTAAAGCTATATTATTTACAGTAATATCCATTAAATCCATATTTAGTTTACCTCATTCATATATATAATATTATGTATCATAGTTATGGTTTTTTTTTAAACCAACAAATATTACGTGCAGACATAATTAAATCACCTGCTTTTTTTGTATTTAAAATTTTAATATCAGAAAGATCTTCAATACTTTGTTCTGCTAATTGTTCGATAGTTCTAATACCTTTATGAATTAATAATTCACATATTTTATTATTCATATTTTTTATTTGAAGAAAATTATTTACTATTTGTGTGCTATTATTTGTTTTATTAGTTGTTATATTATAATATTTGTTTTTCACATAATTTTGCATGTTTTGAAAACATATTTTACTAATACTAAATTTAGTAGTAATATCATTAATTTTATTTAATGGGTGAAATATAATTGCTTCCAAAGAAGATAAATGTTCTTCTTGTACTAATTTCCATGCGCAATCTTTGTTAATTTTTAAATGTTCCATAAAAATTTTTATTAATGTATTATTTTTTTTATTATATTTAATAATAAAATTTTCTTGAGTCATAATATTTAATTCCCAACCACTTAATTGTGATGCTAAACGAATATTTTGTCCATTTCTGCCAATTGCTTGCGCTAAATTTTTTTCATTAACAGCAATATCAATTTTATGATTATAATCATTTACAACTATTGAAGAAATTTCTGCTGGTAACATTGCATTAATAATAAATTTTTTTATATCTTTATTCCAAAGAATAATATCTATTTTTTCACCATTTAATTCATTTGATATGGCTTGCACTCTAGCGCCTCTTATTCCAACACAAGCACCAATTGGATCAATCCTATGATCAAGCGTGTGTACAGCTATTTTCGATCTTAAACCAGGATCCCTAGCAGCAGATTTTATTACTATCAATCCTTCTTTAATCTCTGGTACTTCTATACGAAATARCTCTGTTATCATTTGTATTTTAGAACGACTAATAAAAAAAATATTCTCTTTATGTATTTTTTTAATAGTAAATAATAATCCTTTAATACGATCTCCAGACCTAAAATTTTCTCTAGGTAACATATCTTCTCGTAAAATAATAGCATCAATATTATTACCTAAATCTAAATTTAAATAACCTTTATGAGTTTTTTTCACTATACCATTTAATATTTTACCAATTTTTTGCTTAAAATAAGCAAGATTAATTGCTTTTTCTGCTTCCCTGACCTTATGAACAATAACTTGTTTAGCTGTTTGTGTGGTAATACGATCAAAATTAATGGATTGAATTTTATCATAAATATAATCACCTATATTTAATGAATTATCTTCAAGACGTGCAGCATCTAACGTAATTTCTTTTGTGGGATAATGTACTTTTTTAACAATTAACCATTTTCTAAAAGTATTAAAATTACCATTATTGCGATCAATATTAACTGATACTTCTATATCATGCACATATTTTTTTTTTGTTGCGCTAACTAACGCGCTTTCCATAGCTTCAAATATTTTTTCGCGCGGTAAAGACTTTTCATTAGATACTGCTTCAATAACAGCAAGTATTTCTTTATTCATCCTAGTTTTCCTCAAAAATTAACTTGGTAAAATTAGGGAACTAGATTTTGTATAATATTTATTTTTTTTTTATAAAAAAAATCCTAATTATAAATATAATAATTATTTTTATAAAAATAATAATATAACTTATTGACATAATAAATAATATTTTTTTGTGTTCTCCAATTTATATATCAAACATGTATTTACAAACATGACTAGCATATATATTAACATAATAATGTTAAATATAAATGTAGTAAGTATTAGGAGTAAAATTTTAATTGATGGTAGTGGTTGCGGGAGTTGGATTTGAACCAACGACCTTCGGGTTATGAGCCCGACGAGCTACCAATCTGCTCCACCCCGCGTCTACTTAGTGATACTATATGATATAATAAAAATACTTATAATGCAAATATTTTTTATACCGAAGACGGGATTTGAACCCGTATATCCAAATAATATGGGATGCTACCACCTCAAGGTAGTGTGTCTACCAATTTCCACCACTTCGGTTTGTATAATTAAAACTTATAAAATTTACTTGTTTTAATATTTACTATATTTTGTTTAGTACTAATATGTCCTAGTATCATGCTAAAAGCAAAAAATAATAAAGTAAGAACAATAATACTATTAGTTAAAATCTTATTAGTTGTATTTGTATTAAATAATGGTGGAGCATAATTAATGGCAGAAGTACTAAGATCTGACATTTCATTATTTTCTAATAAAACTAAGCTAATTAATAGCATGTCAATAATAATAAATAAAAATAAAAATAATGCATACATAAAAATTTACCAAACAATATTAAATTTATATTTAATATAATTAGTAATTATTATACATATTTTTTTAAACAAAACAATATATAATATCTTTGATAAACATTTATTATTTATTTAAATAAGAAATCATTTATTTTCATTATATTATTCAATCTACTAAATTTAGTATTAATTGTCTTAAGGAGATTCAGATTTTTATATTAACAATAATTAATTTTTTTAAAAAATAATATATTTTCTAATTGTTTAAAATTTATTAATTCTTAATAAAAATTAATTATTTTTATAATACAAAATATTATCTGATCTGTCATAATTAAAAATTAAACATGCTACATGTCGTTATATTATTATATATGTTTGAATGAAAATATAAATAATTTTATTATAGTTAGAATTTATATTATCTAAATTATAAAAAATATTTTTTTTTATTTTTACAGAATATTTTTCAATTACAAAAGATAATATTATACTATTATATAGTAAAATAATTATAACTATGTGTTTCATATCATTCATTAATACTCAATAAAATTTTATTACTTACACATATATACYTTTTAAAATAACTAACATAATTTTTTTAATATATACTAAATTTGTTTTAATTTTTTTTTAAAAACATAATTTAAAAAAATGATAGTATTTTTGGATTTAATTATTAATTTTAATATTATTTTTAGATGAAATTTTAGTTTTCCATGTTGGTGGACTAACTTTACACCTAGCCATTAATTCATTAATTTGTTTTGTTTCTAAAGTTTCATATTCCATTAATGCATTTTTCATGGCATGTAAAATATCAATATTATCTTTAAGAATTTTCATGGCTCTATTATAATTTTCTTGAATAAAAAATTTAACTTCTTGATCAATTATTTTTGCTGTTTCTTCTGACATATTTTTTGATTTAGTTAATGATTTTCCTAAAAAAATTTCTCCTTCTTCTTCTGCATATAATAATGGTCCTAGTTTTTTAGAAAAACCCCATTGAGTAACCATATTACGTGCTAAATTGGTTGCAACTTTAATGTCATTAGAAGCCCCTGTAGAAACATACTGTTCACCATAAATAATTTCTTCTGCTATTCTACCACCATATAATGTAGATATTTCGCTTTCTAATTTTTGACGATTAATACTAATAATATCTATTTCTGGTAAAAAAAATGTCACGCCTAAAGCTTGTCCGCGTGGTATAATAGTAACTTTATGTATTGGATCATGTCCAGGAACAAGACATCCAATAATAGCATGACCTGCTTCATGATATGCTGTAGTTTCTTTTTGTGCTTCAGTCATTACCATAGATTTTCTTTCAATACCCATCATGATTTTATCTTTAGAATTTTCAAAATCTGACATAGTAACACATTCGCGATTATTACTAGCTGCTAATAAAGCCGCTTCATTTACTAGATTAGCTAAATCTGCTCCCGAAAATCCTGGTGTACTTTTAGCTAAAATTAAAATATCAACATCTTGTTGCAAAGGAATAGTTTTAGTATGTATAAGTAAGATTTGTTCTCTACCTCGAATATCAGGTAAACCCACAATTACTTGTCTATCAAATCTTCCTGGACGCAATAAGGCAGGATCTAAAACATCGGGGCGATTAGTAGCTGCAATTACAATAATACTTTCATTATTTTCAAAACCATCCATTTCAACTAACATTTGATTTAATGTTTGTTCTCTTTCATCATGTCCGCCACCTAAACCAGCTCCTCTTTGTCGACCAACAGCATCTATTTCATCTATAAAAATAATACATGGTGAAATTTTTTTAGCTTTACTAAAAATATCTCTTACTCTCGATGCGCCAACACCAACAAACATTTCTACAAAATCTGATCCAGAAATAATAAAAAATGGAACTTTAGCTTCTCCTGCAATAGCTTTTGCTAATAATGTTTTACCGGTTCCAGGAGGACCTATCATAAGTATCCCTTTAGGTATTTTGCCACCTAATTTTTGAAATTTTTTGGGTTGTTTTAAGAATTGCACTACTTCTGCAACTTCTGCTTTAGCTTCATCACATCCAGCGACATCATTAAAAGTAATTTTAATTTGTTCTGCAGTAAACATTTTAGCGTTACTTTTGCCAAACGATAATGCGCCTTTACCGCTACTTTGTATTTGGCGAATAAAAAATACCCAAACTGCAATAAGTAATAACATAGGGAACCATGAAATAAAAATTGCTAGTAATACACTCGGGGATTCTGGCGGCACACTAAAAATTTTAACATGATTATTTAATAATATATTTAATAAATCTGGATCATACATAGGTAAATATGTAACATATTTATTATGATTTTTTGTTACAACAAAGATTTCTTTACCATTAATTTTAGTTTCAAGTATTTTATTTTGATGTACTTCATTAAGAAATACAGAATAATCCATTCGTATTTTTTTTTGTGCATTATATGAATTAAAATTCTGGAAAACAGATAAAAAAATTACTGTAATTGCTAACCAGAGAATTATATTTTTTGTTATCTTCTTCAAAAGAGCAACCTCTGTATTTGTTCGTACACTTTAAACAAAATTATATTTTTTATATCCTTTAGCAACAATATAAACTTCGCAAGAACTAGTTTTAGAAGAGTTAGGTTTTCTAATATATACGTTATTAAACATTTTACATATTTTATGATATAAATATTTAAATTCATTACTTTGGAATATTTTCATTACAATACTGCCATGATTTACTAAATATTTTTTACATAAATTTAACACTATCAAATTTAAATATACAGATTTTGGCATGTCTATTGTCTTTATTCCAGTCATATTAGGTGCCATATCAGACATAATAATTTGTGTTTTTTGTTTCTCAAATTTTTGTTCTAGTTTATTATATATATTATTATCTAATAAATTTCCTTGGATAAAATCTACATTATATATCTTTCTCATTGATAACATATCATTAGCAATAATTTTACCTGTTTCTCCTATTTGTAAACTAGCAAAACTAGACCATCCTCCTGGCGATGATCCCAAATCAATAACGTTCATACCTTTTTTAAAAAGGTAATCTATATTATGTAATTCTTCTAATTTAAACCACGATCTTGAACGAAATTTATTAAAATTATTATGTACTTTTTTTACATAATAATCATTGAAGTGATTTTTTAACCATATTGATTTTGATTTATACTTTTTTTTATTTATAAAAATCATTTATTTCATTAAAGAGTTAATTATGTTATAATAATTTTATTATTTCAAACTATATATGATATTAGTTTTAAATAAAAATTTTCAAATTTTATGACATTATATCAAAGTTTTTATTTAATTGCAATTTAGTATATATTCTTTTAATTTATTTATTAAATATGAAAAAAATAGATATTAAAATTTTAGATAGTCGTATTGGTAGTTTATACCAATTACCACAATATGCTACTTCTGGATCAGCTGGATTAGATTTAAGAGTTTGTATAAATGAAAACATGATAGTTCAGCCTAATAGTAACATTTTATTACCAACAGGACTAGCTATACATATTAGAGATCCTAATATAGCTGCTGTTATTATCCCAAGATCAGGATTAGGACATTATCACGGTATAGTTTTAAGTAATTTAATCGGTTTAATAGATTCTGATTATCAAGGACATATCATGATACCTATTTGGAATCGTAGTTATAAGAAAGTTAAAATATTACCTGGTTCAAAAATTGCTCAAATGATATTTTTACCAATTTATCAAGTACAATTCAATATTGTAAAAAATTTTACAATCTCTACAAGAAATATTCATGGTTTTGGTCATACAGGAATAATATAAAAACTTAATATATTTAAAATATTATGTCGAAAATATATGCAAATTATTATTTTTTAACATTTAAATTTGCATTCAGTAATTCAGTTAAATTAGCTGCTGCTACAGTAATGTTATCAGTTTGCTTAGATTTTTGTTCTTCTTTCATACGTCGTTGATGATAAGCATAGCCAGTGCCAGCTGGAATTAATCTACCAACTATAACATTTTCTTTTAATCCTCTTAAATAATCATGTTTTCCTCCTACAGCAGATTCGGTTAAAACTCTTGTTGTTTCTTGAAACGATGCTGCAGAAATAAATGAAGATGTTGCCAAAGATGCTTTTGTGATACCTAATAAATTACGTTTATATAATATAATTTTTTTATTATGTTTACTAAAATTCTTATTTAACATTTTTATTTGTGATACTTCTACTTGTTCTCCAACTAAAAAATTTGAATCTCCTGAATTAATAATAGTTGCTTTACGCAACATTTGACGTATAATCACCTCTATATGTTTATCATTAATTTTTACACCTTGCAATCTATATACATCTTGTACTTCATTAATAATATAATGAGTAACTGCACTAACACCACGTAAACGTAAGATATCATGTGAAGATTCTGGACCATCAGAAATAATATCACCTTTATTTACTAATTCTCCCTCAAAAACATTTAATTGACGCCATTTAGGTATCATTTCTTCATATATATGATCTGCAGCAGTTATTACTACTCTTCTTTTACCTTTAGTTTCTTTCCCAAAAGATATAATACCACTAATTTCTGCTAAAATAGCAGCATCTTTTGGATGACGCGCTTCAAATAAGTCTGCAACTCTAGGCAAACCTCCAGTAATATCTTTAGTACTAATAGATTCTTGTGGTACTCTTGCTAATATATCACCAATATTAACTTTCATATTATCATTAAAATTAATAATGGCTTTACTTGGTAAAAAATAATGTGCAGGCATATCTGTACCAGGAATAATAATATCATGATTTTCTTCATTTATAATTTTTAACATAGGACGATAATCTTTACTCAAACTACTTCTTTCTGCAGTATCTAAAACTACTATAGAAGATAAACCTGTTAAATCATCTGTTTGTTTAATAAAATTTTGTCCTTCAATCATATCACAAAATTTTATTTTACCAGCTACTTCACTAATAATTGGCATGGTATGAGGATCCCAATATGCTACTATTTCACCTGCAGYAACTTTAGAACCATGTTTTTTAGTAATAACTGCACCATAAGGTATTTTATAACTTTCTGTAGTTTTACCAAAATTATTGAGAATTGTTAATTCTACATTTCTAGAGGTAACTATAACTTTACCTAAAGAATTTGTAACATATTTAATATTTACTAAATTAATAAAACCCTGATCTTTAACTTGTACACTAGATTCTGTAGCTGTTCTAGACGCCGCGCCTCCTATATGGAAAGTTCTCATGGTTAATTGTGTACCAGGTTCACCAATTGATTGTGCTGCAATAACACCAATAGCTTCGCCTTTATTAATCAAATGTCCTCGCGCCAAATCTCTACCGTAACAATAAGCACATACACCAAAATGAGTTTCACAACTTACTACTGATCTTACAACAATACTATCTATAGAATATTTTTCTAATAAATTACAATGTTCTTCATTTAATAAAGTATTTTTATGTATGAGAATATCATCGGCATGAGGTTTTTTAATATCTTGTAAATTTACTCTTCCTAATACTCGATCTTTTAATGGTTCTTTAATATCTCCTCCTGTAATTATAGAAGACATTTTAATGCCTTTAATCGTATGACAATTATTTTCTGTAATCACTAAATCTTGTGCTACGTCTACTAGTCTGCGTGTTAAATAACCAGAATTAGCTGTTTTTAATGCTGTATCTGCTAAACCTTTTCTTGCGCCGTGTGTAGATATAAAATATTGTAACACATTTAAACCTTCGCGGAAATTAGCTACAATAGGTGTTTCAATAATTGAACCATCTGGTTTAGCCATTAAACCACGCATGCCTGCTAATTGTCTAATTTGTGCTGCCGATCCTCTAGCTCCGGAATCAGCCATCATAAAAATATTATTAAATGAACTTTGTTGTTGAATATTACCAGTTTTATCTATAATATTTTCAATAGATAAGTTTTTCATCATAGATTTAGCAACTTTTTCATTAGCAGCAGACCAAATATCAATAACTTTATTATAACGTTCTCCGGCAGTTACTAATCCTGTTTGAAATTGTTCTTGTATTTCAGATACTTCATTTTCAGCTTCTTGAACAATATCTTTTTTATTTTCTGGTATAATAATATCATCTATTCCAACAGATGCGCCAGAACGAGCTGCATACTGGAAACCAGTATACATAATTTGGTCTGCAAAAATTACAGTATGTTTTAAACCTAAAGTTCTATAACATATATTTAACATATGTGAGATTGATGTTTTACCTAAAGTTTGATTAATCAGATCATAAGATAAACCTTTAGGAACATAAGACCAAAAAATTGATCTTCCAATAGTTGTATCTATTATTTTAGTTGTCTTGGTAAAAATGTTATTTTTACAATTAAATAAATATTCGGTAATACGTACTTTGACACGGGCATGTAAATCTACTTCACCTAAAAGATAAATTCTTTCTGCTTCTTTAGGGCCTGTTAAATACATTCCTTCGCCTCTAGCATTAATTTTATCCTTAGTCATGTAATATAACCCTAATATTACATCTTGTGATGGCACAATAATAGGTTCCCCATTAGCCGGAGATAAAATATTATTTGTAGACATCATTAATATTCTAGCTTCTAATTGTGCTTCTAAGGTTAAAGGAACATGTACTGCCATTTGATCTCCATCAAAATCAGCATTATATGCTGCACATACTAAAGGATGTAATTGTATAGCTTTGCCTTCTATCAAAATTGGTTCAAATGCTTGTATGCCTAATCTATGTAAAGTTGGCGCTCTGTTTAATAATATAGGATGTTCTTGGATTACTTCATCAAGTATATCCCATACAATTGGTTCTTCTTTTTCCACCATTTTTTTAGCAGATTTTATAGTATTGGCCAACCCTCTAATTTCTAATTTACCATATATAAAAGGCTTAAATAATTCGAGAGCCATTTTTTTGGGTAAACCACATTGATGCAGATGTAAATAAGGACCTACCGTAATAACTGATCTGCCAGAATAATCCACCCTTTTACCTAATAAATTTTGTCTAAATCTACCTTGTTTGCCTTTAATCATATCTGCTAAAGATTTTAAAGGACGTTTATTAGATCCAGTAATTGCTCGTCCTCGTCTACCATTATCTAATAATGCATCTACAGCTTCTTGCAACATTCTTTTTTCATTTCTAATAATAATATCGGGCGCAGATAATTCTAATAAACGTTTTAACCTATTATTACGGTTTATAACACGACGATATAAATCATTTAAATCTGAAGTAGCAAATCGACCGCCATCTAACGGTACTAAAGGTCTTAAATCAGGTGGTAGTACAGGTAAAACTGTTAAAATCATCCATTCAGGTTTATTGCTAGAATGTATAAAGGATTCTAGTAATTTAATGCGTTTAGTAAGTTTTTTACGTTTAGTTTCGGAATTAGTCTTATGTATTTCATTACATAATCTGGTATATTCTTGTTGTAGATTTATMTTTTTTAATAATGTTTGTATAGCTTCTGCACCCATTTGTGCATTAAATTCGTCACCAAATTCTTCTATAACTTCTAAATATTGTTCTTCTGATAAAATCTGGTTGTTTTTTAATGATGTTATTCCTATATCAATAACAACATATGCTTCGAAGTATAAAACTCTTTCAATATCTTTTAATGGTATATTTAATAATAAACCGATGCGTGATGGTAATGATTTTAAAAACCAAATATGTGCAATAGGTGCAGCTAATTCAATATGCCCCATTCTATCTCTTCTTACTTTAGTTTGTGTAACTTCTACACCACATTTTTCACAAACTACACCTCTATGTTTTAAACGTTTGTATTTACCACATAAACATTCATAATCTTTTATAGGGCCAAAAATACGAGCACAAAATAAACCATCGCGTTCTGGTTTAAATGTGCGATAATTTATTGTTTCTGGTTTTTTTACTTCTCCAAAAGACCAAGACCTCATCATATCTGCAGAAGCTAAAGTAATTTTTATTGTGTTAAAATCGTTTATTTTATTTTGTGATTGTAAATATTTAAATTGATCGTTCACAAATATATAACCTCAAATATGTATATAAAATAATAATTAATGACTCTATATTATTTATATTTATTTTTCTTTTCTAAATCTATATTCATTCCTAATGAACGTATTTCCTTTAATAAAACATTAAAAGATTCCGGTATGCCTGGCTCCATCTGATGATTCCCATCGACAATATTTTTATACATTTTTGTACGACCATTCACATCATCTGATTTAATCGTTAACATTTCTTGTAACGTATATGCTGCGCCATATGCTTCTAAAGCCCATACCTCCATTTCACCAAATCGTTGTCCGCCAAATTGAGCTTTACCACCTAACGGTTGTTGTGTAACCAAACTATACGATCCAGTAGATCTGGCATGCATTTTATCATCTACTAAATGATTTAATTTCAACATATACATATAACCAACTGTAACCGGTCTTTCAAAAAGTTCTCCTGTACGTCCATCATATAAATTAATTTGTCCTGATGTAGGCAACTTAGCTAATTGTAATAATAATTTTATTTCTTTTTCTGTTGCACCATCAAATACTGGTGTTGCTATAGGTAAACCATCTTTTAAATTATGTGCTAAAGATAATAATTCTTGTTCAGTTAGTTGTTGTAAATCTACTTTTTGACGTATATTACAACCTATATTATATACTTTTTGCATGAAATCTCTCAAATCATGCATGTTTTGTTCTTTTTGTAATAAAAGATTAATTTGTTGTCCAATTCCTTTAGCAGCCATACCTAAATGTGTTTCTAATATTTGTCCTATATTCATTCTTGAAGGAACTCCTAATGGATTAAGAACAATATCGACAGGTACTCCATATTCATCGTAAGGCATATCTTCTACAGGACAAATTTTAGAAATAACACCTTTATTACCATGGCGGCCAGCCATTTTATCTCCTGGTTGTACTTGTCTTTTGATTGCTAAATTAACTTTTACAATTTTTAATATTCCGGGCGCTAAATCATTTCTACGAATAATTTTTTTTTTTTGTTTTTCTAATTTTTTGTTAAAAACATGTTTTAATTTTTCATATTTTTTAATTAAATCAATAACTATTTTACGTTCATTTTTTTGTTTAGTTGGTAATAATGTGTACCACTTACTATAATGTTTACTATATAGATCTTGCTCAAGACATTTATGCTTCAACAAATATTGTTTTAAATATGTTAGAATATAATGCTTAAAAATTTTTTGTTCTTTAGACAAATTTTTTTGAAGTTGTTTTAGTTCCATTTCTTCTATTTCTATGGTTCGTTGATCTTTTTTAACTCCTTCACGAGTGAAAATTTTTACATCAATAACTACACCAGAAATACCATTAGGTACACGTAAAGATGTATCTTTTACATCAGAAGCTTTTTCACCAAAAATTGCTCGTAATAATTTTTCTTCTGGTGATAATTGTGTTTCTCCTTTAGGAGTTACTTTACCAACTAAAATATCACCACTTTTAACTTCTGCCCCAATATATACCATACCTGATGAATCTAGTTTAGATAAAGAAGATTCACTAACATTAGGTATGTCTGCTGTAATTTCTTCTTGTCCTAATTTCGTATCACGAGATATACAAGATAATTCTTGTATATGTATTGTAGTAAATTTATCTTGATGTACTATATGTTCAGATAATAAAATTGAATCTTCAAAATTATATCCATTCCATGGCATAAAAGCTACACGCATATTTTGGCCTAAAGCTAATTCTCCTAAATCAGTTGCTGGACCATCTGCTAATACATCGCCTTTATTAACATTATCATTTAAATATACGCAAGGCGTTTGATTAATACATGTATTTTGATTAGATCGTTTGTATTTGATTAAATGATATATATCCATATTATGAGAAAACATATCTACATTATTATTTGTTTGTATAATCATACATGATGCATCTATATATTTTACAATACCAGTATTTTTTGCAATAATAGTTACTCCTGAATCTGCAGCAACAACTCTTTCCATACCTGTACCAACTAAAGGTTTTTCAGTTTTTAATATTGGTACCGCTTGTCGTTGCATATTTGCGCCCATTAAAGCTCTATTAGCATCATCATGTTCCAAAAACGGTATTAAAGATGCTCCTACAGATACAATTTGTTGTGCCGAAACATCCATATAATGTATTTGTTTTTTATCAAATAAATGAAATTCACCTTGATGCCGACACGTGATATAATCTTCTATAATAAAATTGTTATGGTCTAAGTTTATATGTGCTTGCGCAATAATAAAATTACCCTCTTCAATAGAGGATAAGTAATGTATTGTATTATTTACTTGACCATTATTTACACAACGATACGGAGTAACCAAAAAGCCATACTGATTAGTTGTCGCATAAAGAGATAAAGAATTAATTAAACCAATATTCGGTCCTTCAGGTGTTTCAATCGGGCATACTCTACCATAATGTGTTGGATGCACATCACGTACTTCAAAACCTGCCCTTTCGCGTGTTAAACCACCAGGACCTAATGCTGATATGCGACGTTTGTGTGTTATTTCTGCTAATGGATTATTTTGATCCATAAATTGCGATAATTGACTAGAACAAAAAAATTCTTTTATAGCAGCTGAAATAGGTTTTGCATTAATTATATCTTGTGGTGTAAACATATCTGTTTCACTTAATGATAATTTTTCTTTTACAGCACGTTCCACACGTATTAAACCAATACGAAATTGGTTTTCAATCATTTCACCAATAGAACGAACTCGACGATTACCTAAATGATCTATGTCATCAATATTTCCTTTACCATTTCTAATATCAATTAATTTTTTAATCACGTCTATGATATCATCATGATTTAATAAACCAGATCCTGTTGCATGACTACGCTTTAAAGAATAATTAAATTTCATACGTCCTACTGCAGATAAATCATAACGTTCTTCTGTAAAGAATAAGCGTTTAAATAATAATTCTGCTGCTTCTTTAGTTGGTGGTTCTCCTGGTCTTATCATCCTATAAATTTCTAATAAAGCTTCTGTACGATCTAATGTTGTATCTATTCTTAAAGTATTAGAAATATATGGCCCTTGATCTAAATCGTTAGTAAAAATAGTCTCAATACTATTAAAATTATTGTTAATTATATTATTAATATTATCAATAGATAAAAAAGAATTAGCAGAGATAATAACTTCGCCAGTATTTGGATTAATATAATCTTTAGCAACAATTTTGCCTACAAGATATTCTTTAGTAACATGTATATAACGAATATTATCTTTTTTTAGTTTATTAATATGTTTTAATGTAATTCTTTTACCTTTTTGAATATAATGAATACCATTAATATGAATATCAAATAGAGCAGTTTCACCATGTAATCTATGAGGGAATAACATCATAGTTATTACATGATTATTGATCTTATAAATATTTTTTTGAAAAAAAAGATCTAATATTTTTTCTTGATCATAATGTAATGCTTTTAAAATGACAGTAACAGGAAGTTTTCTTCTTCGATCTATACGCATAAAAAGATTATCTTTTAAATCAAATTCAAAATCTAACCATGAACCACGATAAGGTATAATACGTGCATTATATAATATTTTCCCTGAAGAATGTGTTTTACCTTTATCACTATCAAAAAAAACTCCAGGACTTCTATGTAATTGTGAAACAACAACCCTTTCAATGCCATTAATAATAAATGTACCGTTAGTTGTCATTAATGGTATTTCACCCATATAAACTTCTTGTTCTTTTATATTGTTAATATTATTTTTATTTTCTTTATCATAAATAATTAATTTTAACTTTACACGCAAAGATGCGGAATATGTCATACCTCTTATATGGCATTCTTGAACATTATAAACAGGTTTGCTTAAACGAAAATCAATATATTCTAATATACAATAACCGTTATAACTACATATAGGGAAAATAGTTTTAAAGGCAGATTCTAAACCACATTCTTCTCCTTTATTGCTTTTTTGTATGAATTTTTTAAATGAATCTAATTGAATAGAAAGTAAATATGGGATATCTAAAATATGAGGTCTTTTCCCAAAATCTTTGCGAATACGTTTTTTTTCAGTTTGAGAATAAACCATATGGTTCCTCAATTTATATATAATAAAATGAATAATTTATTTGATATATGTATAAAATTAAATATATTAATTTATTTAATTTCTATTTCTGCACCAGCATTTTTTAATATTGTTTCTAGTTCTGTGACTTCTGTTTTACTAATAGCTTCTTTTAATATAACAGGAGCAGATTCTACTAAATCTTTTGCTTCTTTTAAACCTAAATTCATAATACTTCTTACTGCTTTAATTACAGAAATTTTATTCTTGCCTATATTAGTAAGATAAATATTAAATTCTGTTTTTTCTTCTACAACTTTTTCTTTAGTACTACTATTAGTAGTATTTAAATAATTAGCTGTGGATACATCAAATTTTTTTTCCATTAACTTAACTAATTCCATAATATCCATTACAGACATTGATTCAATTTCTTGTATTATTTGTTCTTTGGTAATTGACATAATAATGATTCCTAATATAGGATAAAATTTTTATGTAAATGTATTAATAAATTTATTTTTTATTTTTAATCATTATTAATACATACACTAGACGTTCGATAGTAATAAATTTAATAGTTTTTAATAAAAAACATATTGCTTCTGAATATGTTGGTAAATTAGCTAAAATATCAATATTATCATATAATTTGTTATTAAAAACAGCAGCTTTAATTTTAAAATTATTATATTTATTTGAGAAATCTTTAAATAACCGTGCAGCTGTACCAGGATGTTTAAAAGAATAACCAACTAATATAGATCCACATATCTTATTTTCTAAAGATTTAAAAGCACTATTTTGTATAATAAGTTTTAATAAACTATTTTTGATAACATGAATTATTACATTATTTTCTCGACATTTTTTTCGTAAAATTGTCAAATTATTAACATTAACGCTAGTAAAATTAACTATAACTATAGATATAGCACTTTTATTAATTTTTTGAAATTTTGCAACAATCGTTTTTTTTTGAGTAATATTTAATGACATTAGATTATTGCGCTCCTAGATGTATGGTATATATTTATTATTTATAAAATTTAATAGTATATCAATGTGATTAAATTTTTATGAAAAATGTTCATTATAACAAAAAATAAACATTCGTAAAGTATAAAAACACTAATAATTATTTATACAATCTGTTGTAATATCAATAGCAATGCCCATGGTAGTAGATAAATATATTTTATGGATAAAATTACCTTTTATATTATTAGGTTTATTTTTTTTTATTGTTTTTAAAAAACATAATATATTTTGTTTAATAAAATTATTATCAAAATTTATTTTACCTATACTAACATGTATTATGCCATTTTTATCATTACGAAAATTTACTTGTCCTTTCTTAATTTTAATAATAGTATCGTATATGTTGTTAGTAATCGTACCTAATTTAGGATTCGGCATAAGGCCTTTAGGACCTAATATTGTYGCTAATTTACTCACGATATGCATCGTATCAGGAGTAGCAATAACAGTATTAATTTTTTTTATTATTATTCTTTTGCTAATTTTAGTTGCTAAATCTTCCATGCCAATATATTCAGCACCAGCTTGTTTTGCTTGTATTGCATCTTCTCCTGTAGCAAACACAGCTACATATTTTTTTTGTCCATTATGATATGGTAATATCACATTACCACGTATATTTTGTTCTGTCTTTTTAGGATCAATACCTAACATAATAACTAAATCTATACTTTCAATAAACTTTACTATACTCATTTTTTTTAGATGAATAATAGCATCTTCTAATACAGCTTGTGTTAATTTACTTTTTTGTGTGTAAAGTGCAGACATGCGCTTTGTGTATCTAACCATATATTTTATTCCTTTGTCTCCACAACTATCCCCATAGATAATGCTGTTCCTTCTATGGAACGCATTATAGCATTTATATCTGCTCCAGTCATATCAACAGATTTATATTGTGCGATATCATGTATTTGCGCGTGTGTAATAGTACCAATATTTTCTGTTTTAGGTTTATTAGCACCTTTTTTTATATCTAATATTTTTTTTATCATGACTGATGCAGGTGAAGTTTTAGTTATAAAAGTAAAAGATTTATCTATATAAATAGTAATAATCACGGGTATAGGCATACCTTTTTCTAAATTTTTAGTTCGCGTATTAAATATTTTACAAAATTCCATAATATTAACTCCGTGCTGTCCTAGTGCCGGTCCAATGGGCGGGCTAGGATTAGCTATTCCTGCAGGAATTTGTAATTTTACATAGGTTTTAATTTTTTTTGCCATATTACATATTTCCTTTTATATTAAAATATATTAAATATAATTATTATCCTTTTTCTACTTGACTAAAATTTAAATCTACTGGAGTAGAACGTCCAAAAATAGAAACTGAAACTTTTAAACGACTTTTTTCATAATCTACTTCCTCGACCACACCATTAAAATCTGCAAATGGTCCATCATTTACTCTAATCATCTCACCAGGCTCAAATAATGTCTTTGGTCTAGGTTTATTACCAATTTGCTGCAAACGATTAATGATTATATCTACTTCTTTATCACTAATAGGTGCTGGATTATCCGATACACCTCCTATAAAACCTAAAACTTTAGGTATATTACGCACTAAATGCCAACTAGTTTCTTTCATAATCATATTAACTAATATGTATCCTGGAAAAAATTTACGATCACTTCTATATTTTTGTCCATTACGTATTTCTATAATAGCCTCAGTCGGAACTAAAATTTCTCCAAAAAAATCTTCCATTTTATGTATTTTAATATATTCTCGCAATGATTGAGCTACACGACTTTCAAAACCAGAACGTGCTTGTATAACATACCATTTTTTTTGACAAGACCGAAACATATAATAAACCTCATCTAATTAAAAAAGATATTAAATAAATTAAGGAATAATCTAACAACCAGAGAATCATAGAAATTATCACAGTTACTATAAATACAATAAATGTCATTTGTAAAGTTTCTATATATGTCGGCCAAAAAATTTTTTGTACTTCTATAATAGATTTTTTTATAAATATGGAAATTGTTTTACATTTTTTAGTAGATAAAATAACATAACCCATACATATCATTAATACACTAACTAAAAGATCACGAAATATCTCTTGTATATTTTGATATATATAATTATATATTATAATTAATACTAACAATACTATACTAATAGTCCATTTTATATATTCGATTATATATGCAGCTATATGTCTCTTATTAAAACCTAAAAAATTCATTTTAGATTAACCAATAAAATAAATTAATAGAATTACTATGTAATAATATGTAAATTATAAACAATATTTGCTGTTTAATAAACATATATAACATAATAATTTTTTTTAAAAGGGAAATTTTATATTAAATTCCCTTATATTAACTAATAAGTTATCAATAATTATTCTATAATTTTTGTTACTACTCCTGCACCTACAGTATGTCCGCCTTCACGAATAGCAAAACGCAAACCATCAGACATAGCTATAGGATGTATTAATGTTACGTTCATGTGTATATTATCTCCCGGCATAACCATTTCTATTTCTTTAGGTAATTCTATAGTACCAGTTACATCTGTTGTTCTAAAATAAAATTGTGGACGATAACCTTTAAAAAAAGCTGTATGTCGTCCACCTTCATCTTTAGTTAAGATATACACTTCAGCTTCAAATTTTATATGTGGTTTTATGGAACCTGGTTTAGCTAAAACTTGACCTCTTTCAATATCTTCTCTTTTGACACCTCTTAATAAAATACCAACATTTTCTCCAGCTCTTCCTTCATCTAATAATTTACGAAACATTTCTACACCCGTACAAGTAGATTTTGTTGTTTTTTTAATACCTACAATTTCTACTTCTTCACCTACTTTAATAATACCGCGTTCAATTCTACCAGTAACTACTGTTCCTCTGCCAGAAATAGAAAACACATCTTCAATTGGTAATAAAAATGGTTGCTGTATGGCTCTAACTGGTTCTGGAATATAATCATCTAAACATTTTGCTAATTCAACAATTTTTTTACTCCAATAAAGATCTCCTTCTAAAGCTTTTAATGCTGATCCATGAATAATAGGAGTAGTTTCGCCTGGAAAATCATATTGTGATAACAAATCACGTACTTCCATTTCTACTAATTCTAATAATTCTGCATCATCTACCATATCACATTTATTTAAAAAGACTATAATATATGGCACGCCTACTTGTCGTGCTAATAAAATATGTTCTCTTGTTTGGGGCATTGGTCCATCAGTAGCTGCAACAACTAATATTGCTCCGTCCATTTGAGCAGCTCCTGTAATCATATTTTTAATATAATCTGCATGTCCTGGACAATCTACATGAGCATAATGCCTTTTTTTAGTATCATATTCGACATGAGAAGTATTAATAGTAATTCCTCTTTCTTTTTCTTCAGGAGCATTATCAATTTGTTCAAATGATTTTGCAGAGCCGCCGTATTTTTTTGATAAAACTGTTGTAATAGCAGCTGTTAATGTTGTTTTACCATGATCAACATGTCCTATAGTACCAACATTGATATGTGGTTTAGAACGTTCAAACTTTTCTTTAGCCATAAATAAATTCCCTAATTATTAGGTTGTTGATTAAAAAATTTATTAAAATGATATATTTATCATATGTTTTTTGTTTCTATAATATTTTTTACAATATTATGTGGTGTTTCGGTATATTTTAAAAATTCCATGGT
Source organism: Enterobacteriaceae endosymbiont of Macroplea mutica (assembly GCF_012571345.1). Classification (GTDB taxonomy): domain Bacteria; phylum Pseudomonadota; class Gammaproteobacteria; order Enterobacterales; family Enterobacteriaceae. Next base: position 340,804 of record NZ_CP046218.1, read on the forward strand.
ATAAGAAGCTCTTCCTTGCGTATACGATCTTAAATTAGTAGCATATCCAAACATTTCTGATAATGGAACACAAGCACGTATAATATGGCTATTAGCAATATGTCGCATGCCTTCTATTATGCCTCTCCTACGGTTTAAATCTCCAATAACATCACCCATATATTCTTCTGGAGTATCAACTTCTACTATCATAATAGGTTCTAATAGTACAGGATTAGCTTGTTTAAACGCAATTTTAAATGCTATAGATGCAGCTAATTTAAATGCTAACTCTGACGAATCTACATCATGATATGAACCAAAATGTAATCTTATTGCTATATTAACTACTGGATACCCAGCCATTGGACCAGATTTTAGTTGTTCTTGTATACTTTTATCTATCGCTGTAATATACTCACTAGGTATTACACCACCTTTTATATCATTAGTAAACAAATAACTAGCATTATTTTTATTGGATTCTAATGGCGATATATCTATGACAACATGACCGTATTGTCCCCGACCTCCTGTTTGTTTAATATATTTACCTTCTATATTATAAACATTGCTTTTAATGGTTTCACGATAAGATACTTGTGGTTTGCCTATATTGGCAGAAACATTAAATTCTCTTTTCATCCTATCTACAATAATTTCTAAATGTAATTCTCCCATACCCGCAATAATCGTTTGATTTGTTTCTTTATCTATCCAAGTTCTTAAAGAAGGATCTTCTTTAATTAATCTATTTAACGCTAAACCCATCTTTTCTTGATCTATTTTAGTTTTTGGTTCTATAGCAATAGAAATTACAGGTTCTGGAAACTCCATTTTTTCTAAAATAATATTATTTTGTATATCGCATAAAGTATCACCTGTAGTAACATTTCTTAAACCAATAGCAGCAGCAATATCACCAGAATAAACTTTTTTAATTTCTTCTCTTTTATTAGCATGCATTTGCACTAATCTACCAATGCGTTCTTTTTGTTTTTTAATAGAATTTAAAATAACATCTCCACTATTAACTGTACCAGAATACACTCTAAAAAAAGTTAAATTACCGACAAAAGGATCGTTAGCAATTTTGAATGCTAATGCCGCAAATGGTTCCTTATCATGTGTTTTACGTATTAAATTTTGTTTTGTAGATACATCTTGAATAGGCGGTATATCCATAGGAGAAGGTAAATAATCAATAATAGCATCTAATAAAGATTGTACGCCTTTATTTTTAAAAGCAGATCCACATGTGATTAAAGTAATTTCATTGTTTAATACTCTTGTTCTTAGTGCAGTTTTAATTTCTTTTTCTGTAATATCATTATTATTAAAATATTTTTCCATTAAATTATCATTTGTTTCTACTGCTGCTTCTATAAGTTTTTGACGCCAAAATTGAAATAATTTTGTCATATTTTTTGGTATTATATCGTAATAACAATTTATACCATATTTTTTTTCATCCCAATACATTGCTTTCATTTTAATTAAATCAATGATACCTGTAAAATTATCTTCGGAACCAATAGGTATTTGTAATGGTATTGCAATCGTAGATAAATTATTTTTTATTTGTTCTATAACATTAAAAAAATTAGCTCCTATACGATCCATTTTATTTACAAATGCAATTCTAGGTACTTTATATTTATTAGCTTGTTTCCATACAGTTTCAGATTGAGGTTGTACACCGCCAACTGCACAGTAAATCATTACAACACCATCTAATATTCTCATAGATCTTTCAACTTCTATAGTAAAATCAACATGTCCTGGAGTATCAATAATATTAATTCTATGCATATTATATTGATTAAACATTCCTGACCAAAATGCTGTAGTTGCGGCAGATGTTATAGTAATACCTCTTTCTTGTTCTTGTTCCATCCAATCCATAGTTGCTGCGCCATCATGAACTTCACCTATTTTGTGATTAACCCCAGTATAAAATAAAATTCTCTCGGTAGTGGTGGTTTTACCCGCATCAATATGCGCACTAATGCCAATATTACGATATTGTGTGATAGGAGTAGTACGACTCATATGAAACCTCTGATTATAATATATAAAACATAAAGATCAATTTTTCATATTAACATGGTAAAATAATATATATTTTATATTTAAAATTTCTATTCATAACTTATATGCAATAAGGTATGATAATTACCATCTATAATGTGCAAAGGCTTTATTTGCTTCTGCCATACGATGTACTTCTTCTTTCTTTTTAATTGCATTGCCTTTTTTATTTATTGCATCAAACATTTCATATGCTAATTTTAAAATCATAGATTTTTCATTACGTTTTCTAGCTGCATATACTAGCCATTTCATAGCAAGAGTATTTCTTCTAGTAGGTCGTACTTCTACTGGTACTTGATATGTAGAACCGCCTACTCTTCTAGATTTAACTTCTACTATAGGTTTAATATTTTCTAAGACATGATTAAAAACATCTAAAATACTCATAGATCTTTTTTCAGAAACTATTTTTAATGCAGAATATACAATATTTGTTGCTACAGATTTTTTACCATGTAACATAATAATATTAATAAATTTTGATAATAATTCTGAGGAAAATATTGAATCAGGTACAATTTTTCTTTGACTAATAATACGTCTACGAGGCATAATATGTCTTCCATATTTATTATATTAAATTAAAATATCATTTAGTTTGTTTAACACCATATTTTGAACGACCTTTTTTACGATTTTTTACTCCTGAACAATCTAATGTTCCTCTAATAGTATGATAACGCACACCTGGTAAATCTTTTACTCTGCCTCCTCTAATTAAAACTACAGAATGCTCTTGTAAATTATGACCTTCACCAGCAATATAGGATGTTACTTCATAACCATTTGTTAAACGTACTCTACATACTTTACGTAATGCAGAATTAGGTTTTTTAGGAGTTGTAGTATATACTTTTGTACATACACCACGTTTTTGAGGACAAGAATTTAGAGCCGGGACATTACTTTTTGTTTTTTTTCTAGTTCTAGGTTTACGTACTAACTGATTAATTGTTACCATTAAATAAAGTCCTACCGTATATTATGATAAAGTTATTATATAATGTATATTTTAATTATGTATATGTATTTTTAACATTATGACCATAATATTTGCTGTTTATGTTTAATAGTTAAGCTAACAAATTTGTTGTAATCTATAATAATAATTTCTTTACTAAAATTATTTAATAATCCTCTAGCTGTAATATCATCGTGTATAGCAAATATGGATATTTTTTTTTGAGATTTAATTTGTTTTATCTTTTTATGAAAAAAACTATTAGATAAACCTGCTAAAATACCATCTTGTATTAAGATAAGATCATCATTTTTATTTAAAATATCTAATAATATAATAAAATTACAATGTAATGGTGAATTTGATAAAATATACAACATAATAACACTATTTATTTGTTAAAAATTCATAATAATATTATAATGATTAATATATTTATTCCATACATTAGGCTGTATATATTTTACAGGTATCACCCAATTATCTATATGATCACTAATTCCTAACATATTCATTGATTTTTCACATACAAAAAATTTCTTTATATTACATAATAATAGCATTTTAAATGTTAAACTTTTATTAGGTAAAAAAATATTTCTTGATTTTTGTTGTGATTTAATTTGCAAAATACCATCAGATATAAAAAATAATGCTATATCCTCAATAAATGAGGATATAGAAATAATAACATCCAGTCCTTCTTGTCCAGAATTATTACCATATGGTGCTTTAGAAAAAATAATAGCTACATTATTCATTAAAATTGTACAAAACGATCACAAGATAATATAAAATTTGTTAATGTTACTAAATTAGTAATTTTAAAATTGTTATTTATTAACATAAAATTTTCATTTTGTTTATATAAAATTTTTTCACATTCCAAACCTCTTTGAACTAGAGATTTTACACATATAAATAATTCTATACTATATTTTATACTTAATTCTATCCATAACTGTGTCAAACTTAATCTGCCTTTAATAATAAAGTTGTTATTAGCGTTATATACACCATCACAATAAAAAAATATGTTTTTTAAACAATGTTTTCCTTGCAGTAATAATGCTTTAGCAAAACAATATGCAGAATAAGCATTCTGTGTATTAAATGGCGCTTTTGTTACTAACAGCACAAAAGTCATATAAAGTACCTTATGAAGATTAAATATCAACAAGCCAAAAGATAAAAATTATGTTATACAATATCATTAATAATGTTATTTATTATTTTTTTTGTTATAAAAAATTTCATTTTTAATGTGATTTTTTTACTATGTTTTTACTATGTTTGTGTTTCGCAACATTAGCATGAAGTAATTTTTTATGTGTTATATGATGTTTATTATGATGTTGTTTATGGTTAAAAGAACTAACATTATATTTAAAATCTAATAATTCAATATCAAAAATAAGTGTAGAATTCACAGGTATGCCAGTAATTACATCATGATTATAAGCTAAATTATATGGAATCACTAATGTTATTTTCCCGCCTTTACCAATAAGTCTTAATCCTTCTTGCCAGCCAGGTATTGTTTTATGTAAATCAATAATTAATGGTTGTTTGCGAATATAAGTATTATCAACTTCAACACCATTAATTAATTTACCAATATAATGAACTTTGACAAATATTTTTCCTTTTTTAGGAAGTTGTAATTTGCCTTTTCTATATATTTTGTATACAAGACCAGTACGTGTTTTTTTGTATTTTTTATTTTTAATTAATTGATTAACAAACTTTTTACCTGTAACTATATTTACTTTAGATTGATTTTTTACAAAATTATCTGTAGAATTTTTTACATCAGATTCAAATTTTTGTAAAACTCTTTGTATTTCTTTTTCAGGTATTAATAATTTTTTGTGTTCTAAAATATCCTGTATACCACGTAATACATATTTTTTATTTAAAACAATGTTTAGTTTTTGTTGTTCATCAAAAGAATCTTGTAAATATTGTCCAAAAGAAACACCTAATGCATATGATACTTTTTGTTCTTCGCTTTGTATGTCTAGATCTTCTTCGTTAAAATTACTACTATAACTACTATTAATATTATTAGTTGGAACAGAATTTACTAAATCATTACCTTGCTTATTAAAAGATTCTGTATTGATAATATTTGTTGAACCAACAAAATGATTTTTTAAAGTTTTTTCTAACTTCTCATCATGAGCAGTATCATCTTGATGTTCTATTGTATTATCTAATTTATCATCTACAATTGTATTTGTTGTTTTTTGTGATAATTCTAAATTATCTTTTTTAGGATGAGTGTCTGTAGGTTTGGTTTTACTACTCCACCAACTGATATTTTTTAAAGCAGATGCTTTTAACATAGGTACATTTAAACTCACAGTTAAAATCAATACAACTAATATTGATAACTTTTTATTCAAAAATCGCATTGTCTACTCCAAAATAAAATTATAAAATTTCTATGTATATAAATAAGATAAACTATTATCTTATTTATAAAATATTACTTATAAACAATGGAAAAAACAAGATAAAAATATACTAATTTTTTAAAATATATTTATTAATAATTTGAATATTCTTCTTAATGGTTCAGCTGCCCCCCATAATAATTGATCCCCTACTGTAAATGCAGAAAAACAATACTTATCTATATTTAATTTTTTTATTCTACCAATTGCTATATTTAATGTATTATTTGTAGCTTGCGGCGTTAAATATTTTTTTGTATTTTCATAATCATTAGGAATAATTTTTACCCATTTATTATGTGATTGAAGAAATGTAGTAATATTATTAATTGATAGTTCTTTTTTTAATTTAATCATAAAAGATTGGCTATGAGAACGTAATGTAGGCACTCTAACACATATCCCATCTATAGGTATAATAAATTTATTATCTAATATTTTATTTGTTTCAAATTGGCCTTTCCATTCCTCTTTAGTTTGACCATTATTCATTTTTTGATCAATCCATGGAATTACATTATTAATCAATGGGATGGTTAAATGTTTTTTAGGAAATAATTTATTTTCCATAACATTAGCAATTTTTCTTTCTAATGTTAAAATATTTAACGTATTATCATTAATAATATTATGTATATTATCATTAATAAATTTGTTTTGTAATAATAATTCTTGTATAAATTTAGCACCTGCGCCTGATATTGCTTGATATGTAGAAACAAAAACCCATTCAATCATATTTTGTTTAAATAATTCTCCTAATGCCATTAACATTAAACTTACAGTGCAATTACCTCCTACAAAAGTTTTAATACCCATATCTATTTTTTTCTTAATTACATGTAAATTAATTGGATCTAATACAATACATGAGTTAGGAAATGGACGTAAATATGATGCAGCATCTATCCAATAACCTTTCCAACCATATTCATGTAATTTATGATATATAATGCGTGTATATTTACTACCTTGACAAGTAATAATTATATCTAATGATAGTAATAATTGAATATTATATGCATCTTGTAGCGTGGGATGTATATTAATATTAGCATATATAGGACATTTTTCACCTATTTGCGACGTAGTTAAAAAAAATATTTTAGTATTATAAAAATCATTTTTATATAACATTCTTTTTAGTAAAACTGATCCAACAATACCACGCCATCCTGCAAAACCTATATTTTTCATTATTTATTTTACCTTTATGGAAATATATCTATGTTAGATAGAATTAATATTTTAATATTATCCATGTATAAATATAATGCATATTTTTTATCAATAAAATCATTAAATAATTATACCTTGTACACATATATATTATCATCTATATAATAGACTTGATAAACCAATTTATAGGAATAATATTACGAGATTTTAGATAGTCATTTGCACGAGAAAAATGTTTACATCTATCAAATCCCTTATAAAAAGAAAATGGTGAAGGATGTGAAGTACATAATATGTGATGTTTGTTTTTATCAATGAAAACATTTTTCTTTTGTGCTTTTTGCCCCCACAAAAGAAAGACTATATTAGTACAGTATTTATTAATTACTTTAATAACATTATTTGTAAAAATTTCCCAACCAATATTAGCATGTGAATTTGGACGATTTTTTTCTACTGTTAGTATAGTGTTTAATAACATTACACCTTGTTTTACCCAATCTATTAAATAACCATGATTAGGTATATAAAATTTTGGTATATCATATTTTATAGCTTTATAAATATTTTTTAATGTAGGCGGAATTTTAGTTTTAGGCATAACAGAAAAAGCCAAACCATTTGCTTGATTAGTACCATGATAAGGATCTTGACCTAAAATCACTATTTTTAATTGATATAAATGTATTATATTAAATATACTGAAAATATATTTTTTAGGCGGATAAATAGTTTTGCCCTGAAAAATATCTTCATTAATTTTATGAATAATTTTTATAAAATAATCTTTTTTTTTTCTTTATGTAAAAAATGTTGCCAATTATTTTTTATCATAATACTTAACCTTTATAAATATAAAATTGTTATACATTTGTAATGCTAATATTATTAGATTGTATTATAATACATTAGTATTAAATAATAATCTTGTAGTAATAAATACTTAAAATTTTAATTAATAAGGAATATTCATGTGAAATATTATGAAATAATATTAATGATACATCCAGATCAAAGTGAAAAAATTAATAATTTTATTACAATATATAAAAATTATATTCAAGAACATCAAGGATCTATAACAAGATTAGAAGATTGGGGTAGAAGACAATTATCATATCCTATTAATAGGATGCAAAAAGCACATTATATACTCATAAATATCATKTTAAAGAATGTAAATAATATTATAAAAAAATTAGAAAAAAAATTTAAAACTAATGAATTTATTATGAGATATTTTATTATGCAAACAAAAACAAATCGTATAACTATCTCGTCTATTTTAAAAATTAAAAATGAACGACAAGCACAAAATAAAAGACTCTAGTAATTTTATAAAAATATATATTTGCATTTAATAATTATACACACATGAAATTTATAGGAATACAATATGATACGTTATTTTAGACGTCGTAAATTTTGTCGTTTTACGGCAGAGAAAATCAAAGAAATTGATTATAAAGATATACATATTTTAAAAAATTTTATTACTGAAAGCGGGAAAATAGTGCCCAGTAGAATTACGGGAACAAAAGCTAAATATCAAAGACAATTATCTAAAGCTATTAAAATTGCAAGATATTTATCTTTAATAACTTATACTGATCAACATCAATAATGAGTAATATATTATTATGCAAATTATTCTATTAGATAATTTTATAGGATTAGGTAAAAAATCTGAAATTATTAGTGTTAAGCCAGGATATGCACGAAATTATTTAATTCCTAAAAATATAGGTATATTGGCCACACAAAAAAATATACATCATTTAAAAAATAAAATACAAGATTTTCAATTTAAACAATTGCAAAGTTTTAAAAATGCAGAAATACAAGCAAAAAAAATGACGGATATAAAACATATTACTATTCAGTCTAGAGCAAGCAAAACAGGTAAACTATTTGGTTCTATTAATAAAAAACATATTGTTTTAGCTTTAAAAAATATGAATTTTAACATAGAAAAAAATATTGTTATTTTACCTAAAGGTTCTATCAAATATTTAGGAAAACATATAGTATATTTTCGGTTTCATAAAAAAATTATAGCTAAAAAAAATATTAATGTTATTAGTTATAATAAATAAAATATTAAAAATAATTATTGATTTATTTAGTATGATGTTATATCATCCATTATAGATAACGTAATTATTTTAAACAATATTATTTTTACAAACCCAGTCAGGTCTGGAAAGAAGCAGCTGTAGTAAAAACAATATGTGTTAAAAGAATAGTTGCGTTATTTTCTTTTTATAATATATTATTAAATACGTTAATAGTAATATATTTAATACATATGAATTCTCAAGTATTAGCACGTAAATGGCGTCCCCAGAATTTTGATGATATTATTGGACAAAAACATGTAGTTCAAGCAATGAAACATAGCTTAGCTACCAAGATAATACATCCATCATGGATTTTATCTGGTAGTAGAGGGATCGGTAAAACTACTTTAGCAAGAATTTTTGCGATGGGTTTAAATTGTAAAAAGGGTATTACAAATAAACCATGTAATCAATGTAATATTTGTTGCAATATTAAAAATAATACTCTTTTAGATGTTATCGAATTAGATTCCGCTTTTAAAACTAAAGTTGAAGATATTAGAGATATTTTAGATACAATCAATTATTTACCCGTGCAAAGTAGGTATAAAATATATATATTTGATGAATTTCATATGTTATCTAAACATAGCTTCAATGCTTTATTAAAAATCATAGAAGAACCACCACAACATGTAAAATTTATATTTGCTACTACTGAACTACATAAAATACCTATTACGATACAATCAAGATGCATACAATTCCATTTAAAATTAATTGAATATAATTTAATTATAAAGAAAATAAAAAATATTCTTGATTTAGAACATATATGTTTTGACATAAACATACTACCTATAATAGCTTATACCGCACAAGGAAGTATGAGAGATGCTTTGAGTTTAACAAATCAATTAATTGCTATGGGTGATTTATCTACGAAAAATTTACATACTATATTAGGTATTATTGATAGCAAACATATATACTTATTATTAAGTGCTTTAAAAAATAAGTCTAATAATAAGATTTTTGATTTAATTGATCACATACGTTCTTTTGCTGTTGATTGGGAAAATATTATTACAAGGATATTGTTATTATTACATAGTATTTTAAAAATAAAAATGTTGCATATAGAAAATAATAAAAATATTTTACACAATGTAAATATAGATATAGAAGAAATATATTATCAAAAATTATTAGATATTTTTACAATAGCAGATATTATTTTTTTAAATAAAATCTTTATTCATGGTAAAGTTAACTTATATTTATCTCCTACGCCGCAAATTGGTTTTGAACAAATTATACTAGAAGCTATTACTTATTTTAACAAATAATTGTGTAAAATATCATGTATATAAAATATTATTTTTAAGATAGAAAAACATAATTTAAATTTATTGTATAGGATTAAAGTAATGGAAAAACCAAAAACTAAACAATTTCAATCTGAAGTAAAACAATTATTACATTTAATGATACATTCTTTATATTCAAATAAAGAAATTTTTTTAAGAGAACTAATATCAAATGCTTCTGATGCAGCTGATAAATTAAAATTTGCAGCATTATCAAACAATGATTTATATGAAAATAATTCTTTATTAAAAATACAAATTCAAATTGATAAAAAAGAAAAAACATTAACTATTCATGATAATGGCATTGGAATGTCATATGATGAAGTTATTGAGAATTTAGGTACTATTGCTAAATCTGGAACTAAAGAATTTATTGAATCCATTAAAAATAACCAAAATAATATAGATAAAAATACTCAATTAATAGGACAATTTGGTGTAGGATTTTATTCTGCGTTTATTGTTGCACATGAAGTTTTAGTTAAAACAAGAGCAGCAGGTTTACCATATACGCAAGGAGTATTATGGAGTTCAAAAGGAGAAGGAGAATATAATATTACTTATTGTACAAAAAAAACACGAGGAACTAGTATCATATTAAAAATTCGTGATAATGCTAATGAATTTCTTGATACATGGCGTATTAAAAATATTATTAGTAAATATTCTAATCATATTGCTTTACCAATAGAAATTGAAACTTTTGATAAAAAATTAAAAAAAAATATTTGGGAACAGATTAATATAGCTCAAGCTTTATGGTTACGTAATAAAAATGATATTAGTGATAATGAATATAAAGAATTTTATAAACAACTAACACATGATTCTACCGATCCTTTATATTGGAGTCATAATCGAGTAGAAGGTAAACAAGAATATGTTAGTTTGTTATATATTCCCGCTAATGTCCCGTGGGATATTAGAAACCGTGATTATAAAAGTGGACTAAAATTATATGTACAACGTGTATTTATTATGGAAGATGCTGAACAATTATTACCTAAATATTTAAGATTTATACGTGGTTTAGTTGATTCTAATGATCTACCATTAAATATTTCCAGAGAAATTTTACAAAATAATACTGTAATACGTAATATGAAAACAATGTTAACAAAAAAAGTTTTAAACATGTTATTAAAAATTACAGAAACACAAGATCTATATAATACTTTTTGGAATAAATTTGGTTTGGTGATTAAAGAAGGACCTGCTGAAGATTTTAATAATAAAGATATTATCAATAAATTATTACGTTTTGCATCTACATATAATAATAATAGTCAACAAATAGTTTCATTACAAAATTATGTAGATAGAATGATCTCAGGTCAAAAAAACATATATTTTTTAACCGCAGATAATTATAATACAGCAATTAGTAGTCCGCATTTAGAATTTTTTATACAAAAAAATATTGAAGTTCTATTATTAACAGATCATATTGATGAATGGATGTTAAGTTATATTACAGAATTTTCAGGTAAAAAATTACAATCTATTAGTAAACAAGATGATTCACTTAACGAGTTAATTAATAAAGATAATAAAAAAGATACTGTAAAACTAGAAAAACAATTTCAACCTCTTTTAGAAAAAATACAGAAAATATTAGGTGAAAAAATTAAAAAAGTATCTTTAACAAATAGATTACTTAATACGCCTGCTATTGTAACTACAGATACAAATGAAATGAGCACGCAAATGGCAAAATTATTTGCTGCAGCTGGACAAAAAACACCAGAAATTAAATATAATTTTGAAATTAATCCACATCATATTTTAATTAAAAAAAGTTTAAATATTACTGATGAAAATAATTTAAATAAATTTATTAATTTATTATTAGAAGAAGCAATTTTAGCAGAAAAAGGTACATTAGATAATCCTAATCAATTTATTAAAAATATAAATTATTTTTTATCTTTATCCATGTAATATATTATATTATAATGTAATTTAATATTTCTTTGATAAGATAATATAATTATTATCTTATCTTAGAAACTTAAGAGAAATAGTTATATAACATATTATATGTTAATAGTAATAACTACTATTGTCAAAAACGTTATTATAACTTAATGTTAAATATATTTTAACTAACTTATTAAATAATAGAGATAAAATGGCAGAAAAAAGAAATATATTTTTAATAGGACCTATGGGCGCTGGTAAAAGTACTATTGGACGACAATTAGCTTATTTATTAAATATGGATTTTTTCGATTCTGATCAAGAAATTGAGCGTCGTACTGGTGCAGATATTAGTTGGGTTTTTGATGTTGAAGGAGAAATAGGTTTTAGACAAAGAGAAAAAAAAATTATTGATGAAGTTACTCATAAACAAGGTATTATTTTAGCAACTGGTGGAGGTTCAATTTTATTAAAAGAAACAAGAAAAATATTATCTTCTAGAGGAATTGTGATATATTTAACTACAACTATAGAACAACAAGTAAATAGAACAAAAAGAGATAAAAAACGTCCTTTATTACATAAACAAAAAGATATAATATCACAAAAAAAATTTTTTCAAACTTTAGCTAAAGATAGAAATCATTTGTATGCTAGTATAGCAGATATTACCATTGCAACAGATGAACATAGTGCTAAAATAGTTGCAAATCAATTAGTACATTTATTAGATAATATTTAAATATATTATAAATATTTTAAGGATTACAAATATGTATTCTTTAATGGTATCAACACAAAAACACCAATATCCTGTACACATAGGTTTTAATTTATTTAATAAACAAGAATCATTTAGTTCTTTAACAAAAAATTGTCCAGTAGTAATTATAACTAATGATACTATTTTTAATTTATATTTTATAAAATTTACTAAACAACTAAATTCAATGAACATAAAAAGTAATTATGTTCTTATACCAGAAGGAGAGCAATACAAAACATTAGACACTCTAAATATCATTTTTACATATTTATTAAAAAATAATTATAATAGAGATATTATATTAATTAGTTTAGGAGGAGGTGTTGTTGGCGATATTACTGGATTAGCTGCCTCTTTATATCAAAGAGGTATAAAATTTATACAAGTACCTACTACTCTATTAGCACAAGTAGATGCTGCTATTGGAGGAAAAACAGCAGTAAACCATGTTTTAGGGAAAAACATGATAGGTAGGTTTTACTCACCTATAGCAGTAATTAGTAATTTAGATTGTTTATATAGTTTATCTAAAAGGGAATTTATCTCTGGAATGTCTGAAGTCATCAAATATGGTATTATCTTAGATAAATTTTTTTTTAATTGGTTGGAAAAAAATGTAATTAAAATATTAAATTTATGTCCTAAAGAAATTAATTATTGTATAAAAAAATGTTGTGAATTAAAAATTAAAGTAGTTACAGAAGATGAATATGAAGATAATAATCGGTCATTATTAAATTTAGGACATACTTTTGGACATGCTATAGAAGCAAAAATGAATTATACATGGTTACATGGTGAAGCTGTTTCAGTTGGTATAATTATCGCGACTTTTATTGCAGAAGAATTACAATTATTACAACATCAAGATTCTATGAGAATTATTAATATATTACAAAAATGTTCATTACCTATACGTAGTCCATTAAATATGAATGCAGAACAGTATTTAGAATATATTTATAGAGATAAAAAAATATTAAAAAATAATATACGTATTATTATTCCAATAGAAATAGGAAAAGCTATTATTTATAATATAACTGAAAACATAATTCTTAATGCTATTCGCAAATTACAAAATATAAATTTATAATCATCAACACATAAAATTAATTTGAATAAACTAAAATTATATGACTAAATGTTTAATTGCTGCATCAATTTTATCTGCTAATTTTGCTTGTTTAGGACAAGAAATTAATGATGTTATTCACGCAGGAGCTGATATTATACATTTTGATGTTATGGATAATCATTATGTCCCGAATATTACTGTAGGACCAACAGTTTTAAAAGCGATACGAAATTATGGTATTGATTCTATCATCGATGTACATTTAATGACAAAACCAGTAGATAATCTTATTATTTCTTTTGCTAAAGCAGGAGCAAATTATATTACCTTCCATCCTGAAAATACATATCATGTAGATCGTAGTATTAATTTAATCAAACAATATGGTTGTAAAGCAGGTTTAGCTTTAACTCCTACAACACCTTTAAGTTATTTAGATTATGTGTTAGAAAAAATAGATATGATTTTAATTATGGCAGTTAATCCTGGTTATGCTGGACAAAAATTTTTACCTATTATTTATAAGAAAATACAAAATATCAATAGTATAGTAAATAAACAAACGAATAAAATTTTATTGAGTGTTGATGGTGGTATTAATACGAATAATATTTCTAAAATTGTAATTTGTGGTGCTGATATATTAGTCATTGGATCATTTATTTTTAATAATACTATGTCTTACATACAAACTATTAAATGTATTAAAAAAAATATATTTATTAAATAATTTTTTTATGAGTAAAATTTTATGTTACAAAAACTAACAGTATTTAGTGGTATACAACCAACTGGTAATTTAACTATTGGTAATTATATAGGTGCTTTAAGTCAATGGGTAATGTTACAAAAACAATATTTATGTATATACTGTATAGCTGATTTACATTCTCTAACCGTGATGAAAAATGTTCAGAATGTAAACCAAAATATTTTAGATACATTGTCTATGTTATTAGCTTGTGGCATTAATCCAGAAAAAAGTATTATTTTTGCACAATCAAATGTACCACAACATACACAATTAAATTGGATTTTAAATTGTTTTGCTAAGTTTGGTGAATTAAGTAGAATGACGCAATTTAAAGAAAAATCTCATTGTAATAATACTAATGTTGTTGCTTTATTTAACTATCCCATTTTAATGGCCGCAGATATTTTATTATATGGCACACATAAAGTTCCTGTTGGTAAAGATCAAATACAACATTTAGAATTAACTCGTACTCTTGCAAAAAGATTTAATAAYATTTATGGTAATGTATTCATTGTGCCAGAAATAATCATAAGACATCATGGTAGTTGTATTATGTCTTTATCTAATCCTACAAAAAAAATGTCTAAATCAGATATAAATATAAATAATATTATTAGTTTATTAGATAATAATAAAAGTATTATATATAAAATTCAGCATGCCATCACAGATTCAGATACACCACCATTAATTAAATATGACTTGATAAACAAACCAGGAATCTCAAATTTATTAAATATATTAAGTAATATTACTAATACATCAATATTGAAACTTGAAAAAGAATTTGATGGACAGACATATCACTATTTTAAGGAATATATTATTGAGCATCTGAATTATTTTTTAAATAAATTACGTGAAAAATATTATTTTTATCGACAAGATGAAAACTACTTAAATAATATTTTATTATATGGTTCAGAAAAAGCAAAGGCAAAAGCTTCAGTCTTACTAAATAAAATTTACCATAAATTAGGTTTACAATAAAATAACAAATTATTTAGAACTAACGCGTACCCTAACGTGCACCATACACAATAATTGTTTTGCCGCGTGCAGAAATAGTGTTTTGTTGTTCTAAAATTTTTAGTTTTCTACCAACGGTTTCTCTAGAACAACCAACAATTTTACCAATTTCTTGTCTAGTAATCCTAATTTGCATCCCATCTGGATGTGTAATAGCTACCGGAGATTTTGCTAAATGCCATAAAGCTATTGTAATTCTATTAATTACATCTAAAAAAACTAAATTACCAAAATTAGTAGATATATAATTTAATTTATCCGCCATTTGTAAAGCAATTTTAATGATAATATCATTATTAATATTAATAACATGGAAAAATTTTTTATATGATATTGATGCGATTACACATTCTGTTTTTAATTGTATTGTAGTAGTGCTATGTTGATATTTTTTATTAAAAATACCTAATGTTCCAATAAAATTTCCTGTATATAAATAATATAATATTATTTCCTTGTTAATAGCCTTATTTTTTAATAAAACTATAACATTACCTTTGATAATATAAAATAAATGTTTAATAATTTGCCCTTGATGTATTAAAATTTTTTTAGCAGGATATTCGTTAATTTTACAAAAAGACAAAAACCCTTTTAATGTAGAATTATCTTTTTGTGTTTGTAGCACTATCATTTTATATATCCTTTGACCAAACAATTATTTTAAATATATTGATAAACGATAAATAACTTAATTTGATATATCATAAAATCATCTGTATTAAATATATGCTGATACCCAGATTTGAACTGGGGACCTCACTCATACCAAGAGTGTGCTCTAAAACCTTCTGAGCTATACCAGCTAATATATTTGATATTATGTTTTTTGGAGCAGACAACGGGGATCGAACCCGTATTTTTAGCTTGGAAGGCTAAAGTAATGCCTATTATACCATGTCTGCAATTTAATAATAAATAACATATGGTGGGAGTAGGATTCGAACCTACGAAGTTAAAAACGACAGATTTACAGTCTGCTCCCGTTAACCACTTGGGTATCCCACCAAAATATATATAATTATATTTATCATGCCGGTTACCGGGATCGAACTGGTGACCTACTGATTACAAGTCAGTTGCTCTACCATCTGAGCTAAACCGGCATATAATGCATGTTATTTTAAAAAAGTTTTAAAGACAACATAAACTTTATTTTCTAAATAATCATAGTATTATACTATATTCCCTAGTATTTACTTACTCTAACATAGGGAGACCCTATACTACCATCAGCACAACAATGTTTCACTTCTGAGTTCGGCATGGATTCAGGTGGTACCATTGCGTTATATATACTAGGGATAAAATAAAACAAAATTAAATTATGATATTATCTAATTTGTTAATAATAATTATCTTATTACTTATTAAAAACGATTCTGGTGTTGTAAGGTTAAGACTCACGGGTGTTTATTAGTACTGGTTAGCTCAACATATTGCTATGCTTACACATCCAGCCTATCAACGTCATAGTCTTTAACGTCCCTTTAGGGATATCTATAAATATAGTAAATATCCTGGGAAGAATAATCTTAAGGTAAGTTTCGCGCTTATATGCTTTCAGCGCTTATCTCGTCCGCATATAGCTACCGGGCAATGCCATTGGCATGACAACCCGTACACCAGAGATGCGTTCACTCCGGTCCTCTCGTACTAGGAGTAACTCCTTTCAATCTTCCAACGCCCACGGCAGATAGGGACCGAACTGTCTCACGACGTTCTAAACCCAGCTCGCGTACCACTTTAAATGGCGAACAGCCATACCCTTGGGACCTACTTCAGCCCCAGGATGTGATGAGCCGACATCGAGGTGCCAAACACCGCCGTCGATATGAACTCTTGGGCGGTATTAGCCTGTTATCCCCGGAGTACCTTTTATCCGTTGAGCGATGGCCCTGTCATATAGAACCACCGGATCACTAAGACCTGCTTTCGCATCTGTTTGAACCGTCATTCTCACAGTTAAGCCAGCTTATGCCTTTGCACTAACCTCACGATTTCCGACCGTGATTAGCTGACCTTAGTGCTCCTCCGTTACTCTTTGGGAGGAGACCGCCCCAGTCAAACTACCTACCAGACATTGTCTCTGGTCCGGATTCACGGACCTAGGTTAGAGCATTCAATACTAAAGGGTGGTATTTCAAGGTTGACTCCACACTAACTGGCGCTAGTATTTCATAGTCTCCCACCTATCCTACACATCAACATTCAATACTCAATATCAAGCTATAGTAAAGGTTCACGGGGTCTTTCCGTCTTGCCGCGGGTACACTGCATCTTCACAGCGATTTCAATTTCACTGAGTCTTAGGTGGAGACAGTCTGGCCATCATTACGCCATTCGTGCAGGTCGGAACTTACCCGACAAGGAATTTCGCTACCTTAGGACCGTTATAGTTACGGCCGCCGTTTACCGGGGCTTCGATCAAAAGCTTCTCATAAATGATAACTTCATCAATTAACCTTCCGGCACCGGGCAGGCGTCACACCGTATACGTCCACTTTCGTGTTAGCACAGTGCTGTGTTTTTAATAAACAGTTGCAGCCAGCCGTTATCTTGGGCTGAATTCAGCTTCAAAAGTAAATTTTGTTACTTACTATCAGCGTGCCTTCTTCCGAAGTTACGGCACTATTTTGCCTAGTTCCTTCACCTAAGTTCTCTCAAACGCCTTAGTATTCTCTACCTGACTACCTGTGTCGGTTTTAGTACGATTTAATGTTACTTTATATTTAGAGGTTTTTCTTGTAAGTATGGTATTAATTACTTCAATACAATTAAGTATCTCGTCATTACGCCTCAATATTAATAATTATCCGGATTTGCCTAGATAATTTATCTAAACGCTTAAACCAGGACAACCATCACCTGGATAATTTAACCTTCTTCGTCACCCCATCACACATAACACCAAGTACAGGAATATTAACCTGTTGTCCATCGATTACGCTTTTCAGCCTCACCTTAGGGATCGACTAACCCTACCTCGAATACCGTTGGATAGGAAACCTTAGTCTTTCGGCGAATAGGTTTTTCACCTATTTTATCGTTACTCATGTCAGCATTCGCACTTCTGATATCTCCAATAAATTTTACAATTCATCTTCAACGACTTACAGAACGCTCCTCTACCCAATAAATATAAAACTTATTGTCACAGCTTCGGTGTATAATTTAGCCCCGTTATATCTTCCGCGCAAGACGACTAGACTAGTGAGCTATTACGCTTTCTTTAAATGATGGCTGCTTCTAAGCCAACATCCTAGCTGTTTATGCCTTCTCACATCGTTTCCCACTTAATTATAACTTTGGGACCTTAGCTAGTGATCTGGGTTGTTTCCCTTTCCACAACGGACGTTAGCACCCGCTGTGTGTCTCCCGTGATAACGATATTCGGTATTTGTAGTTTGCATCGGATTGGTAAGTCTGGTTGACTCCCTAACCGAAACAGAGCTCTACCCCCGAATACGAATTACACGAGGCGCTACCTAAATAGCTTTCGAGGAGAACCAGCTATCTCCCGGTTTGATTGGCCTTTCACCCCTAACCACAAGTCATCCGCTAATTTTTCAACATTAGTCGGTTCGGTCCTCCAGTAAGTATTACCTTACCTTCAACCTGCTCATGGCTAGATCACCGGGTTTCGGGTCTATATCTTGCAACTTAACGCTCTATTCAAACTCGGTTTCCCTACGGCTCCCTTAGACAGTTAACCTTGCTACAAAATATAACTCGCTGACCCATTATACAAAAGGTACGCAGTCACACACTAAACACATGCTCCTACTGCTTGTACGTATACGATTTCAGGTTCTATTTCACTCCCCTAACCGGGGTTCTTTTCACCTTTCCCTCACGGTACTAGTTCACTATCGGTCAGTCAGTAGTATTTAGCCTTAGAGGATGATCCCCCTGTATTCAAACAGGATTTCACGTGTCCCGTTCTACTCTTTAAGAAAATTAATATCATGTTTTCATATACGGGACTATCACCCTGTATCGTATATTTTTCCAAATATTTCTATTATCATAATTTTAATGTATATCTTTCTTTTGGGCTGTTTCCGTTTCGCTCGCCACTACTAAGAAAATCTCTATTGATTTCTTTTCCTCAGGATACTTAGATGTTTCAGTTCTCCTGGTTCGCTTCATTATTCTATATATTCAAACAATGATAATACATAGTTACATGTATTAGGTTACCCCATTAGGATATCGTCAATTAATAATGTTTCGTATCAACTCATTAACGCTTTTCGCAGATTAGTACGTCCTTCATCGCCTCTGACTGCCAAGGCATCCATCGTATACGCTTATTTACTTAACCTTACAACCCACAATCGTCTTGTAATAATAAAATATTATAAAAAATATGTTTATAACAAATTTATACTTTAATATTACAATAATTTAATTTTAGTTTTTTAAAGAACKTTATAAAGATGATTATATTTATAACTTTTTTAAAATGTATTTTTCAGGACGTTCTCTATAAAAAGTAATTATATTAAAGGAGGTGATCCAACCACAGGTTCCCCTACGGTTACCTTGTTACGACTTCACCCCAGTCATGAATCACAAAGTGGTAAGCGTTCTCCTTTTATGGTTAAACAACTTACTTCTTTTACAACTCACTTCCATGGTGTGACGGGCGGTGTGTACAAGGCCCGGGAACGTATTCACCGTAGCATTCTGATCTACGATTACTAGCGATTCCGACTTCATAGAGTCGAGTTGCAGACTCCAATCCGAACTAAGATATATTTTATGAGATTCGCTTACTCTTGCGAGGATGCTGCCCTTTGTATATACCATTGTAGCACGTGTGTAGCCCTGGTCGTAAGGGCCATGATGACTTGACGTCATCCCCACCTTCCTCCGGCTTATCACCAGCAGTCTCCTTTGAGTTCCCGGCCAAACCGTTGGCAACAAAGGACAAGGGTTGCGCTCGTTGCGGGACTTAACCCAACATTTCACAACACGAGCTGACGACAGCCATGCAGCACCTGTCTCATGGTTCCCGAAGGCACTAAAATATCTCTATTAAATTCCATGGATGTCAAGACCAGGTAAGGTTCTTCGCGTTGCATCGAATTAAACCACATGCTCCACCGCTTGTGCGGGCCCCCGTCAATTCATTTGAGTTTTAACCTTGCGGTCGTACTCCCCAGGCGGTCGACTTAACGCGTTAGCTACGGAAGCTACAAGACAAGCTCACAACCTCCAAGTCGACATCGTTTACAGCAATGGACTACCAGGGTATCTAATCCTGTTTGCTCCCCATGCTTTCGCACCTGAGCGTCAGTATTCATCCAGGGAGTCGCCTTCGCCACTGGTATTCCTCCAGATATCTACGCATTTCACCGCTACACCTGGAATTCTACTCCCCTCTATGATACTCAAGTAAATTAGTTTCAAATGCAGTTCCTAAGTTAAGCTTAGGGATTTCACATCTGACTTAATAAACCGCCTACGTGCTCTTTACGCCCAGTAATTCCGATTAACGCTAGCACCCTCCGTATTACCGCGGCTGCTGGCACGGAGTTAGCCGGTGCTTCTTTTATAAGTAACGTCAACAATAAAATATATTAGATTTTATTGCTTCTTCCTTATTGAAAGTACTTTACAACCCTAAGGCCTTCTTCATACACGCGGCATAGCTGCATCAGGCTTTCGCCCATTGTGCAAGATTCCCCACTGCTGCCTCCCGTAGGAGTCTGGACCGTGTCTCAGTTCCAGTGTGGCTGATCATCCTCTCAGACCAGCTAGAGATTGTTGCCTAGGTAAGCCATTACCTTACCTACAAGCTAATCCCGTCTGGGTTCCTCTTATAGCATGAGGTCTTAAAAGATCCCCCACCTTTAATCTTGCGATATTATTCGGTATTAGCCATCGTTTCCAATAGTTATCCCAATCTATAAGGCAGATCCCCAGATATTACTCACCCGTTCGCCGCTCGCCGACAATAAAAAAAATTTACATAATTTTCATCTCGTTGCCGCACGACTTGCATGTGTTAGGCTTGCCGCCAGCGTTCAATCTGAGCCATGATCAAACTCTTCATTTATAAATCTCATTTAAATAAGAACTAATAACATCCTTACTTAAGAAACTAAGTTATAATCATAATACTAAATTACAGAGAACGTCCTGAAAAATTTTCTTATTAAAGAACTATTACAAAATGTAATATAATATTATTGTACATCTTAATAATTTATAGTCAAGTTTTTATGTTAAAAAATATAATAATAATATACTTATATAATTTTAATTTTTTTAGTAAAATGGAACCCAATATTATATATATATTTTTTAAGATATTTTATTTTTAAAGTTTTCTTTGTATAAAGAAAAATATTTTTTTGTAAATAATATTTTTGATATGTTGGTGGAATTATTTTTTGTAATTGTGCAAGTACTTCATGATTAGAATCAATAAATATCGTATGTCTAGGAAAAACTTTTTTGAGTTCATTTTTTATAAAAAGAAAGTGTGTACATCCTAAAATAATACTATCTGGAAAAACTGGTAAATTATACCATTTATCAAAAATATCATATAAAATTTTTATTGAATTATTTTTACCAGCGATTTTTTGTTCTGCGAAATACACTAATCTTTGTGATGCTAATGATAATATTAAATATTGTTTATTCGTATTAATAAAGTGTATTTTTTTTTGAATATGAATGTTATTTATAGTAGTATGAGTAGCTATAATCCCAATAACATTATTTTTTGTGGTTTTTATCGCCTTATCAAACATAGGTGAAATACCTATAATGGGGAAATTAAAATATCTTCTTATATAAGGTAAACTAGATACACTAGCTGTATTACAGCCTATAATAGCTAATGTAATGTTATACTTATAACTAATAGTTAATAAAATTTTTAATAAACGTTTTTGTATGAAACTTTTAGACTTATTGCCATAAGGAAAATATGCATTATCTAATAAATAAATAAAATTAATATTTTGAAATTTATTTTTAATAAAATTGAAAATAGATAAACCACCTATACCAGAATCAAAAATAAAAATATTTAATTGAGACAAACATAATATTTTATACACAATAAAATCCTAATTATAAATTTTAATAAATATAAACAATGAACAAAATTATAAAGCATCATAACAATATTTATTTAGATTACGCTGCTACAACACCAATGGATCCAAGAGTTATTCAAAAAATGTATAATTATTTAATCGCTAATGATAATTTTGGTAACTCAATTTCTCAAATACACTATTTTGGTCAAAAAGTACATGAAGATATTGAAAAAGCAAGATATCAAATTGCTAAAATAATTGGTGGTAATCCACAAAATATTATTTTTACATCTTCAGCAAGCGAATCTATTAATTTAGCTATTAAAGGTATTATTTATAAATATCCTAAAAAAAAACATATTATTACTTGTGTTAGTGAACACGCAGCAACATTACAAACTTGTTATTTTTTAGAAAAACAAAATTTATGTGATGTTACTTATTTAATAGTTTCTAACATTGGTTTAATAGATCTTGACTGTTTAGAAGATCATATAAAACATAACACTATATTAATTTCTATTATGCATGTTAATAATGAAATAGGAATCATACAAGATATACAACATATCGGGGAAATATGCAAACAAAAAAACATTTTTTTTCATGTTGATGCTACACAAAGCATAGGTAAATATCCATTTAATTTATCTAATTATAATATTGATTTACTTTCTTTTTCGGCACATAAGTTTTATGGACCAAAAGGTATTGGCGTTTTATATACTAAACATCCTTGTTTAATACCTTTAATACATGGCGGTAATCATGAAAAAGGTATGCGTGCAGGTACTTTAGCAACACATCAAATTATTGGTATGGCAGAAGCATTGCATTTAACACAAAAAAATATTATGAATGAAATTGCAAGAATAAAATATTTAAAAAAAATGTTATGGAACGGAATAAGAAATATTCCAGGTATATCTTTAAATAGTAATTTAAATAATACTACTCCATATATTATTAATATAAGATTTAAAAATATATTTAATAAATTATTATTATTAGAAATGCATAATATCGCAGTATCATTATCTTCTGCTTGTATGACAAATTCTTATAAATTATCTCATGTTCTTCAATCTCTTGGATTAACAACAAAAGAAATACAAAGTTCAATTAGAATTTCTTTTGGCATTTTTACTACAATACAAGATATCAATGTCACAATATCTGCTATACATGTAGCAATACATAAAATAAGACATCATAATACATTTTATTCTATATAATATGTATGGAAGTCGTATTAGTAGTACCACTAGGCACTAATGCCCCAGACACCATAACAATAACATCTCCTTTAATAGCATATTTACTGGATAAGGCTACTTGTTTGCCAATAATATAAAAATCATCAGTAGATGCTATTTGTTTTACTAATTTAGGAAAAATACCTTTACTTAAAATTAATTGTTTTGCTGTTCTATAATTAGTAGTTAATGCTAAAATCATAGCTTTAGGAAAATATTTTCGTATTGCTTTAGCAGATTTCCCTAATCTGGTTGCAACAATAATTAATGGTGCTTTTAGTTTCTCTGCTATTTCTACAGCACTACGACATACTGCATCAGTAATACTCATATCATTATGATAATAATAATGAATTCTATTTTCCATAATTAAATCTGTTCTTTCACAAATAGTAGACATAATTTTTAATGATTGTAATGGATATTTACCATTAGCACTTTCTCCAGATAACATTACTGCATCTGTACCATCTAATATTGCATTTGCGACATCCCCAGCTTCTGCTCTAGTAGGTCTAGGATTTTTTATCATTGAATCTAACATTTGTGTTGCAGTAATTACAATTTTACCAGCATAATTACATTTTTTAATAATCATTTTTTGTGCAAAAATGACATCTTCAACGGGTATTTCCACTCCTAAATCTCCTCGCGCAACCATAATACCATCAGCAGAATTTAAAATACTATCAAAATTTTTTAATCCTGCTTGATTTTCAATTTTAGCAATAATAGGTATATGATCCCCATCATGCAATTTTAAAAATCGTTTCATTTCTAAAATATCTTCTTGTGTACGTACAAAAGAAGCAGCAATATAATCTACATCATATTTACAAGCAAATATTAGATCTTTTTTATCTTGTCTGGATAAGAATGGCAATTTAAGAGATATGCCAGGTAGATTAATACCTTTATGTTCTGACAATATGCCATTATTAAGTACTTGGCATATTATTTGGTGTTTATCAAATGCTGTAACTACCATAGTAATTAAACCATCATCAATTAAAATTTTATCATTAATATGTAAATCATTAATTAAATCAGCATATGTGATGGCAATGCATTGATTATTACCAATAATGTTTTGGTCTGTAGATAATATAAATTTTTGACCAGCATATAAATGGACATCCATGCCATTTTGTAAATACATTGTACGTATTTCTGGCCCTTTAGTATCTAATAATATTGCTACTTTTTGTCCTGTTTTTTTTATAATATCACGTATCTTAATAATTCTATTAAGATGATTATCATGATTACTATGTGAAAAATTTAGTCTGATAACATCCATTCCTAAATTTAAAAATTTAGATAAAATGTATTTTGATTCAGATTGTGGACCAATAGTACAAACAATCTTTGTTTTTTTCATATAACAAATATTTCCTAAATGTTAATCTTGCAAAAAATATATTTTATATTAATATGTTACTATTTATTAATCATCATACTTTTATATTTATATATAAAAAAATCATGTATTCTGACTTATTTTGTTAATTTTATTTTTAATCGTCTGTATAATAGTTTCTAGGCCATGTAATCTTGATAAAGTTAAATATTTATTTAAAGATAATTTTTTAAAACACATATGGATATTAAAATTAATAATTTCATAATATTTTTTATGATTATAAAAAATAAAAATCATTGTTAATAATCCTTTTATAATAGCGGAATCACTATCTCCATGGAATATGACATAGTCACTAGAATTAATAGTAATAGTCATCCATACTTGGCTTTGACAACCAGAAATAATATTTTCTAAAGTATGTTGATTTGGTGATAGGTAAGGAATATAATTTCCTAATTCGATAATATAAAGATACTTTTCTTCCCAATTAATACAGTTTAAAAAATTTTCTTCCATAATATTTTTATTTAATAATGAGTATTTATTCATAATTTTTTACTTAATAAATTATTAATATATATTATTTTTTTTATAAAAAAATCTATTTCTTCAATACTATTATATATAGTAAAAGATACACGACACATTGTTTTGACATTATAAAAATTCATAATTGGGATAGCACAATGATGACCAGTACGTATAGCAATACCATATTGATCTAAAAAACTACCAATATCATAAGCATGGTGTCGATATAAATTAAACGCTATAATACCTACTCTATTATCTGATAAATGATTACCAAAAATTTTTATGCCAGGTATAAGTTTTAATTTTTGTAAAATATATTTAGTTAAGAATTTATTATATGCAATAATTTCCTGTATATCATATGTTTTAAACCATTTTAATGCAGCACCTAAACCAATAATACCAGCAATATTAGGTGTTCCTGCTTCAAACTTCCATGGTATTTGTTCCCATATGGGTTTAGAATTTTTTTGAAAATTTAATATCATTCCTCCACCAGTTTCCCATGGTTCCATATTTTCCAATATGTTTTTTTTACCCCATAAAATACCAATACCAGTAGGACCAAATATTTTATGTCCAGAAAATACAAAAAAATCACATCCTAAATCTTTTACATTAATCTTATGATGTGTTATAGCTTGTGCGCCATCTATTATAATAATAATATTATTTTTCTTAGCTTTCTGAATAATATTTTTAATTGGATTAATAGTACCTAGAACATTTGAAATATATGTAATAGAAATTAATTTAGTATGTGTATCTATAAGTTTAGATAATTTTTCTATTTGTAATGTTCCAGTATTTGTTAATGGAATAATATTTATTTTAAATCCTATTTTATAAGATAAAATTTTCCAAGGTAGAATATTAGAATGATGTTCCATTTCAGATATAATAATATTATCATGTTTATTAAGATTATTTATTGCCCAAGTATTAGCAATTAAATTAATACCTTCAGTAGTACTTTTTGTAAAAATAATCTCTTGTGTATATTGGGCGCCAATAAAATGAGCTATTTGTTCACGTATTTTTTCTACTGTATCTGTTGCTTGCATACTTAATGTATATATGCTTCTATGTATAGAAGCATAATGATATTTATAAAAATTTTTGAGTGCTGTAATTACTTGTATAGGTTTATGTACAGTAGCTGCATTATCAAAATAAATTAATGGGTAATTATTTATTTTATGTGAAAACACAGGAAATTGCAGTCGAATATTTTTAATAGAATATTTATTCATATAAAATACTTTTAAGTTAATAAATTAGAATATATATATTGTATGATATTATCCTTAATATTAATATATTTAAAACCTTTTACTATATCTTCCATAAAACCATATACTAACATAGTAAATGCAGTTCTTATATTTATACCTCTTGTTCTTAAAAAGAATATTTGTGTAGTACTTATTTTGCCGATGAATGCACTATGTTTAGAATGTACATTATTATTATAAATATTAAGTTCAGGATGTACTGTAATTTTAGATAACTTATCAAGTAATAAATTATTAAATTTTATTTTACTATATGTATTTTCTGCTATATTATTAATAATAATTTTGCCTAATAAATTTATTATGGATGATTCTATACCAATTGTTTTATGTAACTGATAACTATAACAATTTTGTCCGTTATGTTCTAAATAATTATGTATAATTAAATTATTTTTTTTTACTATATTTAAACTTTTATAAGTTAAAAAAGAATTATGACCTTGCAAATAAAAATTATTAATATTTTTAATATTTAAACTTGATGTTATGCAATCATATTTTGCCATTTTGACATTTTTATGTAAATTATATTCATAATAAGTATTATGAAAATTATTTAAATTAGTAAGTTTATTCGTTATAATAGTATGATGGCGAAGTTTGATATTGCTATGAACATTATAATATAAACAAATATTATTTGTATAAAATTTATTCATATTAATAAAATTTTCTATAAATACGATATTTTTACTATATATATTAATAGTATTATAATAATTAGAAGTAATATAATGTTGATCTAAATGCACATGAGTATTTATATATAAAAAATATATAGGAATAGCATGATGACTATTTTTAGCAATATCATTAATATTAATTATTAGTTGTTGTTGTGAAAAAATATAAGCTAAATAAATACTCAGATAATTATTATAATGCTTATTTTTAATTGATAAACAAGTATTTTTATTATGTATTGTAATTTTATAAAAATCATTTTCAATATTACTATAATTTTGATAAAACAAACCATTTATAAAATATAAGCAGATGGCATTTTTTATTAAAAAAAAACTTGAGATTGTATTTATACAATTTTTTACATTTATTTTAGAAAAATATTTATTATGATAATTATTTTGTACAAATYTAGGTATAATAAAATTATTTGTCTGATAGATTATTTTTTTAAATTGCAACCAATATTTTTCTTTATATTTACAAAAATTTTTATTTTGTTGTATAATATATAATTTTTCTAATTTATCAATAAAATTATTTTTTTCATATATTGTCATATCCATGATCCTCTAAAAGAGTTACTAATTGCATTCCTCCAGTCTTAACAATAGTATGATGAGATAATATATGCACATAGTCTGGTTTAATATAATCTAAAATACGTCTATAATGTGTAATAATAATAAAAGCTGTATTGTTATTTTTATGAAAATTATTAATTATTTGCGTAACTTTTTTTAAAACATCCATATCTAATCCTGAATCTATTTCATCTAATACACATAGATTTGGTTTTAAAACTAACATTTGTAAAACATCATTAATCTTTTTTTCTCCTCCAGAAAAACCTACATTAACAAAACGATGAATAAAATCTGGAGATTTATTAATCATATTTAAATATTGATAAATAATTTTATTAAAAGATAATTTATCTAAAATTTTTAAATTATGATATTTACGTATCGAGTTTAATGCATTAAATAAAAATAAATAATTTGTAACTCCTGGAATTTCAATAGTATGTTGAAAAGCAACAAAAATGCCTTCTCTAGATCTAATTTCTGGTTGCATATATAATAGTTCTTTTTTTTTATATAAAATATTTCCTTTTGTAACAGTATATTTATTATGTCCAGCTAGTACATATGATAAAGTACTTTTACCTGATCCATTTGGACCCATAATGGCATGTATTTCTCCAGATTTAATATGTAAATTTATTTTTTTTAAAATATTTTTTTTATTTATATCAACACATAAATTTTTTATTATTAACATAATATGTTTATAATCTTTTGTATGCAAAATTAAATATATTATCCAATACTATTTTCAAAACTCAGAGATAATAATTTTTGTGCTTCAACAGCAAATTCTAAAGGAAATTTGACAAAAATTTCTTTGCAAAAACCATTAACAATAATAGAAATTGCATCATCAATATTTAAACCTCTTTGCAAACAAAAAAATATTTGTTCTTCTCCAATTCTAGTTGTTGTGGCTTCATGTTCAACTTGTGCGGTATTATTGCAAACACTTAATTTAGGATAAGTATGTGTATTACACTGATTACCAATTAAAATAGAATCACATTGCGTAAAATTACGTGCATTATGTGATAAAGTATTCACATGTACTATACCTCTATAAGTATTAGTACTTTTTTCAGTAGAAATACTTTTAGCAATTATGGTAGATTTAGTATTTCTGCCTATATGTATCATTTTTGTACCAGTATCAGCTTGTTGATAACCATTAGTTAATGATACAGAAAAAAATTCYCCTATAGAACCATGTCCTTTTAATATAATACTAGGATATTTCCATGTAATTGCTGAACCTGTTTCTGATTGAGTCCAAGACATTTGACTATTATCACCTTTACATAAAGCTCTTTTAGTTACAAAATTTAATATACCACCCTTTTTTTTGTTACCTGAAAACCAATTTTGTACCGTAGAATATTTTACTTTTGCATTTTTATGCAAAATAACTTCCACAACAGCAGCATGTAATTGATAATTATTTCTAATCGGTGCAGAACAACCTTCTATATAATTTACACTACTATTTTTTTCAGCAATTAAAATTGTACGTTCAAATTGTCCAATTTTTTTTTCATTAATACGGAAATAAGTAGATAATTCTATAGGACAATGTATATTTTGTGGAATATATATAAATGTACCATCTGAAGCGACTGCTGCATTTAGTGCGGCAAAAAAATTATCATTAGCAGAAACAACTGAACCTAGATATTTTTTAACTAATTCAGGATGTTTTTGAATAGCTTCATTTAAAGAACAAAATATAATGCCTTTTTTCAATAACATTTTTTGATGTGTAGTAATTACAGAAACAGAATCAAAAATTGCATCAATAGCAATATTTTGATTATTATTTAATGGTATATTTAATTTATCAAAAGTATTTTTAACTTCATGAGTAAAATATTTATTATGTGTACTATGAGTTTGATTGTTTAGTGGAGCAGAATAATAAATATAGTTTTGATAATTTAAATTTTTATATTGGCCATGAAGCCAATGTGGTTCGACGTTATTAGACCAATATTTATATCCTGCTAATCTAAAATTTAACATCCAATCAGGTTCATTCCGTATTTTTGATATTTTTTTTATAACATTTAAATTAATACCAGTCATAAATTGTTCATTATTTAATGTAGTGCTAAATCCTTCTTTATATTTCTTTTTTTGAAATTGTTGCATATTATTTCTCTTGTATATTTTTAATATTAAAACTTTCACCACATCCGCAAATATGTTGAATATTTTTATTATAATATTTAAATTTATTATGAAATGGTTGAACTTCATAATCAATAATAATCCCATCTATTAATAAAATATTTTTTTGTTCAATGTAAACATCTATTTGTTCATTATAAAATAATATGCTATTATTCATCCTTTTTAGTAATGTAATATAATATTTATATCCTAAACATCCAGATTTTTTTAAACTTAAATAAATAGATTTTTTATTAAAATGATTTTGATTTATGATATATAATAATCTAGAATGTGCGGTAGATGTTAAAAATATACCAATATAATTTTGATGACATTTTAAATGTAATAGTTTCGTAGTATTTTTCATTATGAATTTGTTCCGTTTATTTTATATATAAAAGAATAATATGTATTATTATCATATTTATTATTAAATAATATATATTTAAAAATATATATAATATCTTGAAATATGTATTTAAGTGTAAAATATAAGTATGAATGTCTTTTTTAAATAAAATAAATTACTTACTATTATTTTTAATAGCAAATTGTTTCATTTTAAAACCTAACAAAAATAATATTATAATATATGAAAGAAATACTAATAAACATGCACTTAATATATATATAATACGTATTTTAAATGTAGATAAAATTAGCCATCTTWCTGAAATACAATATTTTAATATCATTAAAATAATACTTAATAAAAAAGAAACAATGGTAATTTGAGAAAAAAAATATAACCAACCTTTTTGTGGCACATAGATTTTACGTTTTATTAAAGTATATAATAATAAAAGTACATTTAAAAATGCTGCTAAGCAAATAGCCATTGAAAAACCTAAATGTTTAAAAAAATAGATAAATAATGGACTAATACATTGTGTAAAACATAATACAYACACTGATATTTTAACAGGAGTAATAACATTTTGTCTAGCATAGAATCCTAATGATAAAACTTTAGAAACTATCAAAAATAATAAACTAAACGCATAAATAATTAAATTATTTTGTGCCATTAAAACATCAAAATAAGTAAATTGGCCATATTGAAATAATGCAATTAATAATGATCTAGATAGAAAACCTAAAATAAGGGAACTAGGCACACTCAACAAAAAACATAGTCTTAATCCTAGATCTATTAATTGATTAAATTCAATTTCATTATTTTGCGTAAAAGCATCTGTTAATGCTGGTAATAGCACTATAGTTAATGCGATACCAAACATACCTACTGGCAATTCCATTAGTCTATCAGCATAATAAATCCATGTAATTGACCCAGTTACTAAAAAAGACGATAATCCCGAATTAATTAATAAAGAAATTTGTGTAGCAGACACGCCAACAATAGCAGTTGCCATCTTTTTAAAAACTCTTATAACACCATGACTAATAACTGTACATGTTGGTAACACTAACATATTTAATTGTTTAAGATATATGATTTGATATAATACTTGTAATAATCCACCAATTAATACAGACCACGCTAAGACTAATACAGGAGGTTCAAAAATAACGGGGAAAATTAGTATTAACAAAATCATGCTTAAATTGAGTAATATGGGTGTAATTGCTGGAACTAAAAAATTTTTCCAAATATTTAAAACTGAACTTGCTAATGAAGATAAAGATATAAGTAATATATACGGAAATGTAATTTTTAATATTTTTGATGTGAGTGATAATTTATAATCTGTATTTACAAATCCAGGTGCAATTAATGAAATAATAAAAGAAGAAAAAAAAATACCTAATAACACTACAACAGTTAATATAATTAATAAGATACCTAATATAGACGATATAAAATGTTTGGTGTCTCGTTCAGTTCTAGTATTTTTATATTCTGCTAATATAGGTGTAAAGGCTTGTGTAAAAGCTCCTTCAGCAAATATACGTCTTAATAAATTAGGTAATTTAAATGCAATAAAAAATGAATCACTGTATACGCCGGCACCAAAAATTTTAGCAATCAAACTATCTCGAATAAAACCTAATAATCTAGAAAATAATGTTATAATACTCACGGTAGTCAATGATTTTAACAAATTCATATTTTTCCTAAATAAAAATAATTTTTTATGTAAATAAATTGTTTAATATAAAAATACATAAAATATATTTTTTATATTACTTAATAATAGTTTAAATATTTAAAATATTAAATATAAAATAAATTGTGTAAGATGATATCATAAATAATGATAATTGACATAAATATTTTTAAAAACAAAATTTTTATATTTTAAAAACAATATTTTTTTTTTAAAGGGCTATGAACAATGCTTATTCAAGAAGTTTCTAGAGCTAAGTTAATAACTAAATGGGGTCCCTTTATTATAGTTGGTTTTGAGGAACTATATAATCATCAAAACCATATCGCGATAATTTATGGGATAAAAAATATTACAACTGATACAGTTATATTAACACGTATACATTCAGAATGTTTAACAGGAGATGTATTTTTTAGTTTACGTTGTGATTGTAGATTGCAATTACAATGTTCGTTACATCAAATTACTAAAGAGAAATGTGGCATATTAATTTATCATAGGCAAGAGGGGAGAAATATAGGTCTTTTAAATAAAATTAAAGCATATGCTTATCAAGATAAAGGTTTAGATACAGTTATGGCAAATCATAAATTAGGATTTAATGCTGATGAAAGAAATTTTGTTATATGTGCAGAAATATTAAAAAGTCTAGGAATATATAATATCAAATTATTAACTAATAATTTTCATAAAGTACATAGTTTACAAAAATCAGGAATTAATATTGTATGTCGTATACCTTTAATTATACATCCTAATAAATATAATTATAAATATTTATATACAAAAAAACATAAAATGGGACATATTTTATAATATGTCCCATTTTTGTTATTTTGTATTACATATTAAATATGTTTTTATACTGTATAATAATTTATTTAGAAAAAGTTTATGTTCTGTCTTAATGCTAACATGACATAATAAATTATGAATTTGTGCAATATAATTATTGATTTGTGTAGATGTATATTTATAAAATAAATATTTGTTCCATTCTGTAATTTCTGTATTATTTAATATACATGTAAAATTTCTTGCTTTATATTTTAATAATAAAAAATTAATACGATCATCTATAAAATTAAATATGTTATTTTTGTATATATCTATATTTCTTATTAAATAAAATTTTTTTTGATCCTGTATAGGAAAAAATTGTTTATATAATTGTGTATCAACATTATACATATTAGTTGTTTTGTATAAATAATTCTGAGTTGATGCAACATTATATAAATATTTTTGGACAATTTTTTTAACTTTACAAACATATTGTTTAAACATAACAAAATGTTTTAAATATAATGTAATATTAAATTTTAAACGTTGTATATCATTTTTTTTTAAAACTTTTATAGGAATTATGATGGGTGATTTATTTAAATAAATAAATTTGATAAATGGTAGTAAAGTATCTATAATTTTATCATGCCAATATATTTTGATAAAAAAATTTACATCATATTGCAAATCAAATACTACTAAAATATTTTTATTATATGGATGTAAACATAATGGTGCTATACATCCTAAATTATTATTAATATTTTTATAAATTGCACTAATATAAATTAAAGGATGCATTGTAAATAAATTGATTATTTTCAATAATTCTTTTTTTAATCTATTTTTAAAAAAATAATGAAATAAAAGCGGTTGTTTTTTTTTAATTAATTTAGCTAGAGCAATAGTAGAATATACATCATTTAACGCATCATGTGATTGGGAATATAATGATAAATTATTAATTTTTGTTATTGCTGCCAAATTAAATATTGGTATATGATTATGTTTGGGCCAAACTATTCCTTCTGGACGTAACACATAACATGCGCGAGCTAAATTTAATATATCCCAACGACTATTACAATTTTGCCAAGACCAATTATATGCGTCATAAAAATTACGATAAAATAAAAATCTGCTAAATTCATCATCAAAAGCGATATTGTTATAACCAACAATACAAGTATTATTCTGTGTAAAAATATTATTGATATATTTAGCAAATTTATATTCTAATAAATATTTTTTAAAATAATCATGATAGTTAAAATTATGTATTTTAATAGATTGAAGATTAGGTAAATAATCTGTAGGTATTTGGCAATATAAAGTTTTTGGCTGTAATATAACTTCTAAGTTCATGTTAGTGCGCACACAAGAAAATTGTGCAATCCGATCATATAACGGATGTAAACCAAAAGTTTCATAATCATAAAATAAAAAAGTAGACTGACATTGTGTTTTTTTATATATAACCATATTATCATGCTCTAATAAAATTATTTGAAAATATAGAAAAATATTTGCATTATATAGTGTATTATGGATACAATAATAGCTCCATATAATGGTGAGATGGCCGAGTGGTTGAAGGCGCATACCTGGAAAGTATGTATATGCACAAACATATCATGGGTTCGAATCCCTTTCTCACCTGAAATATTTTATTATATTAATATTGTTTATTTTTGTACATAATAAAATATTATTTATGACCCATAATTATTGTGTAAATTAATAATGTTAAATTTTACTAAAATAATAACAGAATATGGTTATTTAGTAGTTTTTTTAGGATCGCTAATAGAAGGCGAAACATTTATTATTATTGCTGGTCTTTTAGCAAGTAAACAAATATTACTATTTTACAGAATAGTAATATTAGCTATTTGCGGATCTTTTATTGGAGACCAATTATTATTTTATATAGGACAGAAATATAGTAAAAAAATTTTATACTTTTTAAAAAAATATAACTTTAACTTTACAAAATACTACAATATTATTCATAATTATCCTTATATATTTATTTTAATTGTAAGATTTATATATGGTTTGAGATTAATCGGTCCAATTATTATTGGGATAACCAATGTTTCTAAATTAAAATTTACTTTTTTTAATTTTGTTGGTGCTGTTATTTGGGCTATGATATTTACTAGTGCAGGATATTTTTTTGGTGGTGTTATTACAACTCTCATAACAGATTTAAATAAAATTATTAAATATATATTTTTTATTATCACTGTATTAATTATTATTAAAATAATACATAAATTATATTTACAAAAAAAATAAAACAATATTCACATTATATATATTATATATTGAAATCTAATATTTTATATACAATGTGTATTATACACGTAGGATATATACCGAATAATAGTGTACATATTGTAATCAATATTAATATAATATTTATATAAAAAATGTTATTTTGTTGTATGTTATAATTTATAACATATAATGTTGATGGTTTTAAATATAAAGTAATAATTATACGTAAATAATAATATAAACTTATAACACTTCCTAATATTAAAAAAATTACTAAATACCATAGTTTTATATACAGTCCTAATAATATAATATAAAATTTTGCAATGAATCCTATTGTTATGGGCAGCCCTGCTAAAGATAATAACATTATTGTTAAAACAAAAGTATATAATGGTTTATACCAAAATAATCCTCTATAATTATAGAGACAATCTTGATCATTAATATTATTAGGATAAGAATGTAAATATATAATACTAAATACACCTATATTATTTAATATATAACTAATAACATATATGCTTAATGCAGTTAGCGTTAAAAAAGTATTTTGAGGATATTTTATATGATAAATAAATATAATTAACATATAACCTATATGTGCTATTGAAGCATATCCCAATAAACGTTTAATATTATTTTGTTTCATCGCCATTAAATTACCAAAAATAATAGATAGTATGGATATACTAAGTAATATGTTCGATATAATAAATTTATTAATTTTTGTTAGATGAAATAATATTAATAGCTTATATAAACATATAAGAAAAGTTGATTTACTGAATGTTGATAAAAACATACTAATTAATGACGGCGATCCCTCATAAATATCTGGAGTCCATAAATGGAAAGGTACTAAAGACAATTTAAATCCTAAACTAAATAATATAAAAGATAGACCAATAATATATAAATGTATATTTTGAGTATTTAACTTATACAATATATAATATTTTATATAGATAAAATTTAAAGTGCCACAATCTATATAAATTAGTGCAATACCAAATATGAGAAATGCAGAGGTTATGCTAGATAATATAAGATATTTTATGCTTGCTTCCAGAGATTTTTTATAACATATGTTATATATAATAAGTCCAACAAAAGGTATGGAAATTAACTCAAAACCTATAAGAAAAACAATAAAATTATTTGCATAACTATTTATCATGCCTCCTAAAGAAATAATTAATATTAATAAATAAAATTCATCTTTATTATAAGGTAAATTTTTTAACCAAGAAAATACTATTAAACATGTAATAACACTAATTATCATTAGTATTATGGCATAAAAACAATAAAAATTGTTATATAAAAATAAATTATTATGTAATAATTGTATGTTTGTATAAAACTGCAAATATATTGAACTTAAAATAGTTGTTATTAAACCCATTACGGTAATCAAACAACTGATAAAAATATTACGTTTAATAATAATATTAATACATAAAATAATTATTGTTATTATTAATATAGCGAACGGTATAATAGATATCATAAAATTTATCATCAAATATTATTAAATTAGTTAAAATATTATTTTTAAAAAATATATCTTGTATATTATTAATGAGCATAAATATTATTAATAATATTATAAGAAAGATTTAAAATAGGTTGAGGATAAAAACCTATAATAAGTGTTAATGAACATAATATAAACATGATAATTTTTTCTCTTAAAAATATTTTATATATTTTTTTTTGTTGAATTATACATGTTCCAAAAAATATTTTTTGCATCATATTTAAAGAATAAATACTTGCAAATAATAGACCTGAAGTTGCTATAGTAACAGCAATTGGATATTTGCCAAAAGCACCTAATAAAATTAAAAATTCTCCTATAAAATTCCCTGTGCCCGGAATTCCTAAACTAGCTAAACAAAAAAATAAAAAATAAGCTGGCAAAACACCCATTTTATTCCATAAACCACCCATATATGTGATATTACGAGTTTTTAAACGTTCATATATTTGACCACATAAAATAAATTGTGCTGAAGCAGTTATGCCATGAGAGATCATTTGTATAATAATTCCTTGATAAGATATTTTATTATGACTATAAATACCTATTAAAATAAATCCCATATGTGCAATAGATGTATAAGCAATAATTCTTTTTATATCAATTTGAACACATGCCATGCAAGAACCATAAATAATGCCTATTATTCCTAATATAATGGGAAATAGAGCAAAATGTAAGGAAGAATAAGGACATAAAGGCAAAACAAAACGTAATAAACCATATGCTGCAGTTTTTAATAATATGCCTGCTAAATCTACAGATCCAGCAGTTGGCGCTTGACTATGCGCATCTGGCAACCATCCATGTAGTGGTACAATAGGCATTTTAACAGCAAAAGCAATAAAAAAACATATCATAATTATATATTCCATAAATAATGATTTTGGTGTATATAATAAATCATTATACTCAAATGTTAGTTGTCCCGTATTTTGTTGATGTATAATAACTAATAATATAATAGCAATTATTAAAAAAAAACCACCTGTTTGTGTATATATAAAAAATTTTGTTGCTGCTTTTATACGACTTAAATAATTAATAGCATTATGTCCCCATAAAGATATAAGAAAATACATAGGTATCAACATAATTTCCCAAAATAAAAAAAATAAAAACATATCTGAAGATAAAAACACACCAATAACACCACTTAAAATCCATAATAAATTTAAATGAAATAAGCCATGTAATTTATTTATTTCATTCCACGAACATAATACAGCTACCGTACCTAACAACCCTGTTAACATGGTCATTATTAATGATAATCCATCTAACGACAAATGGAAAAAAATTCCTAAATGCGGCATCCAAGACCGAATAAAATCATTATCCCATATGTGATACTGGTCATATACAGGAGGATGATAATATGTAAATAATTTTATTAATGTCGTAATAAATACTATACTAATAGTAATTAAAGAAAACCAACGTGGACATTTATAATTAATTTTTTCACTTTGCCAACAAATAAATCCACCTAAAAATGGGATCAAGATTAACCAAGGTAATAACATAGTATGTCCCTAAAAATATTTATATTATTTCAGTAATATTTTATTTATCATAATGAATAATAATATAATAATATTACCAGCATACATAAAAGATATATAATAACAAATATTACCATTTTGGTTTTTTAGTAATATATCACTAATTTTATATAAAACATTTATCGTTATATCAATATATTTCGTAATTGGATCATTTTTTATATACAAAAGAATCTTCAAAAAATGATAGACTATAATTTTTTGATAGAACACATCTATATAACAACCATGTAAAAAAAATTTTTTTATAAAGTATATTTTTTTTATTAAATTATTTTTAGAATATTGATATATTTTTTGTTGATATTTACTATATAACATATATGACATAAAACCACTTAATATAATAATTAATGATATGAATTCTAATATATGATATGAAAAATCATTTTTTATAAAATTTTGTTGCGGATGAATAATATTTGTATTTAACGGCAAAAATATTTTACTAATTCCAGTAGTTAGTATAGTTAATATAGTCAATGGAAAATAATATGTAAATGAATATTTTAATTTAGAATAATGTTTGATATGATTATTAGTATTATGGAAAATTATATAAAACATTCTAGTTGTATATAATGATGTTATAAAACTACCACATAAACCCAATATAGTCAAATAGAGATGATTATGTATATAAGCTTCGTATAAAATTTTCTCTTTTGTAAAACCACTTAATGTTATTATAGGTATTGATGTTAATGATATACTACCCCATAAAAAAATATAGTATAAATGATATAAGTGTTTTTTTAAACCTTGCATATAAAATATATTTTGTTCATTACAACAAAACATAATAATAGATGCAGCGCATAAAAATAATAATGCTTTAAAAAAAGCATGTGCTATAATATGAAAGATAGCTGCATTCCACGAGCATATGCCTAATGCTAAAAACATATACCCTAATTGACTCATAGTAGAATAAGCTAATATATATTTAATATTAGTTTGGACTAAAGCACAACAACCAGATAATAATAATGTTATTATGCCAATTATACTAATATATGTTAGTATACTATTAGAAAATATAAATATAATATTATTACGTAATATTAAATATATTCCTGCAGTTACCATAGTTGCTGCATGAATTAAAGCAGATGCTGGTGTAGGTCCTGCCATAGCATTGATTAACCAAGTATTTAAAGGATACTGAACAGACTTGCCTATCGCACCAATTAATAATGTTATAGCAATAAATTTTAAATGATATGTATTATAGTACATATATGATGATGTAATTAACATAATAATTTTATGAAAATTAAAGGTTCGGAAAATATAAAAAATATACATCATACTAATCACTAAAAAAATATCACTAAATCTAGTAATTAAAAAAGTTTTAATTGCAGAGTATCCATTAGATTTATTACGATAAAAAAATCCTATTAATAAATAGGAACATATTCCTACTCCTTCCCAACCAAAAAACATTATTAATAAATTATCCGCTAAAACTAATAATAACATACTAATCATAAATAAATTAGTGTAGATTAAAAATCTAACATATTCATTTTTTTTATATTGATATATATACCATATAGAATATATATGTATTAATAATCCTACACCTAAAGTAACAAATAACATACTTATCGTTAACATATCTATATTTAAATTTAAATTAACATTTAAATAATCAATATTGATAATATTCCATAAATGCTGATTATATGTAATATAATGATGTTTTATAAAAGAATAACTATTAATTATGGTAATAATAAAACTTAAACCAATAGATCCTGTACTAATTATTGCAATATATTTTTTACTTAAAAAATCAGCACAACAAAGTAATATTATAAAACTAATAATAGGAATTAAAATAATTAAATAAAGTAATTTCATCCATTTAACTCACTAATTGAATTAATATTCATTGTATGTTTACGATAATATAATAACATTAATAATGTTAATCCTATACAGCTTTCAATAGCAGAAATACTGATAGATAATATATACATTATTTCGCCTTCTATTTGTTGCCAATAATTACCTGCTATAATACATGTGAATGCGGCTATATTTAGCATAATTTCCGTTAAAATTAAAATATATAAAATATGCTGCCTAATAATTAAGCCAGTAAAACTAATTATAAATATAATGAGTAGTATTACTAATATATAATATAAAGAGATCATATGTTTTTTACGTATAAAATGATAACATTATTTATTAAGATTATTACCTATATGATTAACAATTACAATGCCAGATAAAAGGACTATTGAAATTAATTCGACAATAATATTATATTTGCTAAATAAATTAACACCAAGATGAGTTAAATCGTTAATATGATAAACTAAATATTTATTATTATATTCTTGAAAAATTATAATACACAAACTCATTATAAATATTATAGCCATAAATAATAATAGACAAAGTAAATAAGGCTTTGTTAGTAATGTTTGTTTTTCAAATACAATATTATTTTTATAATTACATAACATAATAATAAAAATAAATAATATGGCAATAGCACCAGTATAAATAATGATTTCTATTGAACCAATAAAAAAATTACCTAAAACAAATAACATTCCAGCTATAGAAAATAATATAGCTAAAAAATACAATAATGTATTAATAGCATTCATGCTAAAAATAATAAATATAG
Organism: Enterobacteriaceae endosymbiont of Macroplea mutica; assembly: GCF_012571345.1. GTDB lineage: Bacteria > Pseudomonadota > Gammaproteobacteria > Enterobacterales > Enterobacteriaceae. The sequence continues at coordinate 382,328 of NZ_CP046218.1, forward strand.
TAAATAGAATTGGCATCATACTTAAAATATAAAAAAATATTTTCATTATAAAACCTTTTTTATATTATATCTTTTATGGCAATAAACTTTTTACATCAATAAAATTATCTGGTATAATCTTTTTATTAGTTTTATTATGTATTTTGACACCAGATACACTGTAATAATCATAATCAGGATATTTGCCTACATTATTTATTAATAAGTGCTTTTTTTGATATATTAATGTTTTTCGATCAAATTCACATAATTCAAAATCTGGAATTAATTGTATAGCTCCTGTAGGACAAGCTTCTTCACAAAAACCACAAAAAATACATCTAGATAGATTAATATTAAAAAATTTTGGATAAGATCTGTTTGTAATAGGATTAATAGCTCTTTTTAAAGATATACAACCTACAGGACAAACAACTGCACATAAATTACATGCTACACAACGTTCATTATTATTTTTATCACAAGTTAATATTATTCTACCTCTATATCGAGGTGATAAATATACTTTTTGTTCAGGATACATTATAGTTTCTCTCTTTTTAAAGAGATTATTAAAAACTATCAAAATACTATTTAATTGACTCCAAATATTTATAAAAAATTTTTTTATCTTCATAAATTTTTATGCTTGTAAAATAACTTGTTTTATATGAATATAACACATGCAGTTATCATAAGATTAATTAATGTTATAGGCAAACAGATAAACCAACCAAAAAACATCATTTGATCATAACGAGGTCGTGGTAATGATGCACGTATTAAAAAAAATAATATAATAAAACATATGGTTTTTAATAAATACCATATTATACCTGGTAAAATAGGTCCTAACCATCCTCCAAAAAATAAAATTACTATTAAAGAAGATAAAACTATAATATTAATATATTCACCAACAAAAAATAATCCAAATTTCATACCAGAATATTCAATATGATATCCATCAGCTAATTCTTGTTCTGATTCCGGTTGATCAAAAGGATGCCTATGATTTAATGCTAAACTTGATATAAAAAAAGTTATAAAGCCTAAACATTGAGGTATAATATTCCAACAATGTTGTTGATATAATACTATATTATATAAGTCAAATGAACCTGTTTGACAGACAATACCCATTAAAGATAATCCTAAAAATACTTCATAACTTAAAACTTGTGCTATTCCTCTAATAGATCCTAGCAAAGCATATTTGTTATTACTAGATAATCCTGCAAATAATATAGCATAAATAGAAATACTAGCCATCATTAAAAAAAATAAGATTCCTATATTTAAAGGATATATAATTATTTTTTTCGTTAAAGGCAATATAGCAAATATTGTTAAAATTACATTAAAAGTGATTAATGGGGCAATATTAAATAATATTTTATTAGTAACAAATTTAGGTACCCAATCTTCTTTAAATAAAATTTTAATCATATCTGCAAATACTTGTAAACTTCCTTGCCAGCCTACTCTATTAGGACCATAACGATTTTGGAAACATGCTAAAATACGTCTTTCTATAAAACTAAGAAAAGCGCCACTAACTAGTAATATTACTAATATTAATAATGTTTTTAAGAAAGTTATATTTTGTATTATGTATAAACTATTATTTTTCATTGTCTTAATATCCTGATATGATCAATAGTTTTATATAAAAAACATAAAGGTATTGTTGGTATTCCTAATGGTAAACTAATTAAACCAGGATGTAACTTATCTGAAATTTTAACATTTAAAATAAAATAATTATTCAAGCAATATAATTCAATTATATTATTATCATGGATGTTTAAAAAGGCAGCATCTTTACGACTAAAAATAGCATAATGTATATTATGATGTTTTTGTATTAATAATGATTTTTGTATTAAGTCATTACTAAAAAATAAAGTACAATATGTAACAATTATTAATTTATGTTGTGGAATAAACTTTTTAGGTATTTGAATAGATTGTATATGTATATTTAAATTATTAATGTTAATTTTTTGTTTTACTAATGCTTTATCCTGAATATTATCTATATGTTTGTGTAATTTATATAGCGATTGTATAGAGTTCCAACCAGGCAACCATGTATATGCCATGTGGAGACAATGTTCCGAGCTATTACCTTCCATAGAAAAATTAAACATAGTATCCGTATCATTTGGTTGTATAGGTTCATGAATATTTTTATGTGCTAACATAGAAGTTCTACCACTATATCTTATTAGTGATCTCGCAAATTTATTATCATATTTTCTATAATTTGATGCAGGAGCAGCATATTTAATATTGTATAATACAGGGATAGATGATATACATTGATTTATTATGTCATCTAAAATTATTTTTTTAGATATATTATGTATTATATTATTAATACAAGATAACCATTTCCAACTAGCTTGTCTTTGATTATTAATATTATAATAAGTTGGTTTATATACTTGGAAAAATCTTTGTGCTCTACATTCATTATTAATAACTGTACCACTACTTTCTATAAAATTTGTTACAGGCAACATTATGGTAGCTTTTTTTGTAGTACTGTTATAAACATGATCTAATACAACTATATTAGGTATATTCTTTAAAAATTGATCTATTTTAGCTTTTTCTTCATAAAAATATAAATCGTTTTCCATAATAATCATTGTATCTATTGGATATGTTATTTGAAAAATATTTTCTAATGGTTGTCCTTGTATTAAATTTATACCCATACTGTTTACTGTATATAAAGTCATAAAAAAACCTACATGTAAGTTTTTTTTATATAAAGTTTGTAATAATAAATATGTTGCATGTAATAATTCAATATTGCTTGTATTAGTTCCTGTAATAAATAAACATTTTTTAGCATTTAATAATATAGATGTTATAGCAATAATTTTGTTATATATTGTTTTATCAGTAATATGTTGATCAAATCTTTTATGATTTATATAAAATAATAATGCATGTATAAATCTTGCTTGATTTTCTAATGGAGCATAATAATTCCATGTAGCAATATCGTCTAAATGCGTATGATCTATATTAGTAATAATTAAAGGATTGTGTTTATCTGAAGATACATTTTTTAGCGCATTACTATGCCAAGAAGGAATTTTAGTTGCTAAATTTTTATAGCTATTTTGGATGGCTTGTCTTACTGATAATGCTACACGAGGATTAGTTACACTAATATCTTCTCCAATAATCATGATAGTATCATATGTTTCTATCTCAGATAATGTAGGAAAAAAAATATTTTTATTTTTTAAAATATTAATATAATAATTTATTTGTTGTTGTTCATGTAATAATATTCCTGTAAAAAAATTATGTTCTCCAACTAATTTTTTTAATGTGAAATTACTTTCAATACTAGCTCTAGGAGACCCCACACCAATTATTTTTTTAGATTTCATAATAATATTTGCTATATTATTCATTATAATGTTATTATCACAAATAACATTATTTTTATTATTATTCATAATAATATTTGTAGGTCGATTTACTAAATTTATATAACCATAACCAAAACGTCCTTTATCACATAAAAAATAATGATTGATATATTTATTATATCTATTTTGTATATTTGCTAAAAAACTATAACGTTCACCAATATGTAAATTACATCCTAAAGAACAATGCTGACAAATACTAGGAGCATATTGCAAATCCCATTTACGTGCATAATGTTTTGCATAAGTTTTATCAGTAAAAACACCTGTAGGACATACTTCTAGTAAATTACCTGAAAAAAAATTTTTTAATACTCCATCTTTAAATCTGCCAAAATAAATATTATTATTAGCACCAAAAACATTTAAATCAGTACCATGTGCATAATCTTTATAAAAGCGTGTACAACGATAACATTTAATACAACGATTCATATTATGTGCTATAAAAGGTCCTAAATACTGATTTTTGTATGTTTTTTTTTCAAATATGTATCTTCGTTTGATATGATTAGACATTACTGTCATGTCCTGTAAATGGCAACTACCTCCTTCATCACAAACTGGACAATCATGAGGATGATTAATCATCATAAATTCAATTATACTTTTACGAAATTGTTTAACTTCAATATCATTGATAAAAAAACAAGATCCTTCGATAGGGACGGTCATACAAGACATTATAATATGTCCTGTTTTATCATATATATTATCATGTTGTTTAATTGCACATTGTCTACATGTACCCACACTACCTAAACGTGGATGCCAACAAAAATATGGTACGTTATATCCAAGAGATAAACATATTTCTAATAAATTATCTTTTTTATTAACGTTATAACATTTACCTTCTATATTAATAGTAACCATAAAACATATATTCCATCATTTTAAATTATTCATTATTAATTTAATTTACATTTACATTAATTATTTTATATACTATCTTTTAATTTTATTTTAATATTCCTTCGTTAAATTCATTTAAAAAATATTTTAGTGCACTTTGTAATGGGGCAATAGCGCCAGGAGCAAAAGTACAAAAAGTTTTACCATTAATTAATTGATTACTAATATCTTGTAATAATATTACATCTTTTGTAGAACCTTGTTTTTTTTCCAAAACATTTAATATTTTAACAATCCATGGTAATCCTTCTCTACACGGAGTACATAATCCACAAGATTCTCTAGCAAAAAAAATTTCTATATTTTTTAATAAAGATACCATATTAATATGGTGATCTACTAACATAGCAATACCTGTACCTAATCTGCTGCCAGCATTACTTATATGTTTGTAATCCATGGGCGTATTTAAATGTTCTGGAGTTAAAAATGCTGTACCAGCACCTCCTGGTTGCCAGGCTTTAAATTTATAACCTTTTTTTATTCCTTTAGCATACTGTTCAAAAACAATATTTGCAGGTGTTCCTAATGGCAATTCCCATAATCCAGGATTATTCACATTGCCAGAAAAACCTAATAACTTAGTACCACTATCATATTTACTTTTTGATATATCTTTATACCATTTTGCTCCGTACAAAATAATTCCATTAATATTACAAATAGTTTCTACATTATTAACACAGGTAGGTTTACCCCATAAACCTATTGTTGCTGGATAAGGTGGTTTAAATCTAGGATTTGCGCGTTTCCCTTCTAATGAATTAATTAATGCTGTTTCTTCTCCACAAATATATCTTCCAGCTCCTGTATGTAAAATTAATTTAAAATTAAAATTAGTTTTACATATATTATTGCCTAATATACCAAAATCACGTGCTTCTTGCAGAGCAATAGTCAAAATATGTGCACATTTAATATATTCACCTCTTAAAAAGATATATCCTATATTAGCTTGTATAGCATATGCACTAATAATTATTCCTTCAATTAATTGGTGTGGTAAAGTTTCTATTAAAAAACGATCTTTATATGTACCAGGTTCCATTTCATCTGCATTACATATAAAATAACGATTATCATATGGACTATTTTTTTTCGGTATTAAACTCCATTTAACGCCAGTTGAATATCCACCACCACCTCGACCTTTTAATCCAGATAATATTATTAATTGAATAATCTCTTCAGGGGTCATAGTTGTTAATGCTTTTGTACAAGCTTTATAACCATCTTGTTGTATATATTTTTTTAAAAAAATGGTTTGCTGTGTATTTTTAATACGCCATGTTAATGGATAATTTTCCGGATTATAATTATTCATATTAGTATTATTCATACATATATTTATCCAATATAATATTAATACTTTTAATTGTAATATTAGTATAGACACATTCATTAATCATAATAACAGGACTATTATTACAATGTCCTAAACAACATATAGGTAACAAAGTAAATCTATTATCTATAGAAGTTTGACCTATATTAATATGTAATTTTTTTTTTATATGTTGTAATATTGGTTTATAATTTTTAATATAACATACAACACTATCACAATATTTAATAACATACTTACCAACAGGATATCTAAATATTTGGCTATAAAAAGTAGCAATGCTTTCTATTTCAGAAATATCTAATTTTAATATGTGTGCAATAATATTCATATTGTGTTCAGAAACCCAACCATATTTTTTTTGGCATAATATTAATATTTCAATAATAGCAGCTTTACGACATTCATAATTTTTAATAATATTATTAATTATCTTAATATCTTGATTATTTAATAAGTTTTTTATATTTGTTTTATTTGTATTCATAATTATATATTAACGATCTACATCAGACATAACAAAATCAATACTCCCTAAATAAGTAATTAAATCTGATATTAAACTACCATTAATAACATTAGGTATTTGTTGTAAATGAGGAAAACTAGGTGTTCTAATTCGTGTACGATAACTAGTAGTATTATTATCACTAATTAAATAATAACTATTAATTCCTTTAGTAGCTTCAATCATCTGAATAGCTTCATTGGCTGGTATTAATGGTCCCCAAGATACTTGTATAAAATGATTAATTAAATTTTCTATATTATATAACATGTTTTTACGCATTGGTGGCGTTGTTAAAGGATGTTCAACTTTATAAGGGCCTTCAGGCATATAATTCAAACATTGTGTTAAAATACGTAAACTTTGCCATATTTCTTCTACTTTTAATAAAACTCTTGAATAACAATCACTAACATGTCCGATAGGTACATCAAAATCAAAATTTTCATATCCAGAATATGGACGTTGTTTCCTAATATCGAAATTGATACCAGTAGCTCTTAATCCAGCACCAGTCACTCCCCAAGAAATTGCTTCTTTTTTATGATATACAGCAATATTTTTAGATCGAGAGATTAAAATACTATTTTTTAAAGCAACGTCTTGATATATTTTAATTCTTTTAGGTAACCAAATTAATAATTTCTTTAATAAAATATTCCACCCTTTAGGTAAATCATTAGCTAAACCACCTATTCTAAACCATGCAGGATGCATTCTGGCTCCTGTAATTGCTTCTATAATATCATATATTTTTTGTCTATCAGTAAATGCTAAAAAAATAGGTGTCATCGCTCCTACATCTTGTATAAAAGTAGATAAATATAACAAATGACTATTAATACGAAACAATTCAGATAACATTATTCTAATAACTTGTATTCTAGTTGTAACAGTAATATTAGCTAATTTCTCTACTGCTAGAATATACGCCATTTCGTTGACACAGCCACCTAAATACTCAATTCTATCTGTATATGGGATGTAAGTATGCCATGTTTGTCTTTCTGCAATTTTTTCAGCACCTCGATGATGATATCCTATATCAGGAATACAATTAATAATTTTTTCTCCAGATAATTGTAATATAATTCTAAAAACACCATGCACTGAAGGATGATTAGGACCTAAATTTAAAAACATATAATCATAATTATTATTTTTAATAGATAAACCCCATTCATGAGGATCAAATTGTGTATTTTGGATATTTATAGCATGTTGTTCTTTAGTGAAGTTATGAATATTTTTCTCTGTAGCTCTACTAGGATATTCTTTACGTAAAGGATATCCATCATTCCAGTTATTAGGTAATAAAAGATGTTTTAAATTAGGATGATGCATAAAATATATTCCAAACATTTCCCAAATTTCTCTTTCATACCAGTTTGCATTGCAGAAATAAGATGTAATTGTATGTATATATAGTTTTTTTTGTTTTAAAGGTACTTTTAACAGTATATCAGCATTTCTTTCTATAGAAATAAAATGATAAAATAAAGAAAAATCCATTTTTTTTGTAAAAGATATACAAAATTTATTTTTATGTAATCTTTCATCAATACCATGCATATCATATAACATATTATATGGATGATATATTTTACATAAAATTTTTATAAAATCAATTATTTGTTTTGGTTTTATCCAAATAGATAATGGTATATGATTATCATGTTGTATTATAAAGTTATTAGGGCCTAAATTATTTGTTAATATATGTATAATAAATTGTGTATTTTTATCTTTAATATTTTTATTTAAATTGAAGTTGTGTTGTAAAACAGTAGTATCACACATACATAAAACATCTCTGTTGTTATTTATTACGAATTATAATTTTGAATAATGTTAAATTTCATTTATTGAACGAAATTTTATATTTTTTATATTATTAATATTAGATGTTTTTATTTTGTTTTTATAAATTTTTTGATCACCAATTATCCATGATAATGGTCGTTTTTCAGAACTAATAGCTTTTTGTAATAATAATAAAGCCTGAATATATGCTTCAGGTCTTGGTGGACATCCTGGTATATAAACATCTACAGGTAAAAATTTATCTACACCTTGCACAACAGAATATATATCATACATACCTCCTGAATTAGCACATGAACCCATTGAAATAACCCATTTTGGTTCTAACATTTGATCATATAATCTTTGTATAATAGGTACCATTTTTAAAAAACAAGTACCAGCTATAACTATAAAATCAGCTTGTCTTGGAGAAGTACGAAAAACTTCTGAACCAAAACGCGCAATATCATTAATAGAAGTAAAGGAAGTAGTCATTTCTACATAACAACAAGATAAGCCAAAATTATATGGCCATAAAGAATTTTTTCTTCCCCAATTAATAATATTATGAGTAATTTCACTTAATTTACCCAGAAATATGTTATTATTAACTGTTTCTTTTTGAAAATTATCATTTTTATTTTTTTGTTGTATAAAATACTGATCATTATTAATACTTTTCAAGTTGTTACCCATAACATTTTAATTAGATTTTAAATGTTTATAAAAATTAAAAATATTCATTTTAAATAAATATAATAAACTTAGTAATATCGTTATTATAAATAATAATCCTGTAATTAATCCTTCTATTCGTATCATTTTAATACTTATAGCCCATGTATACAAATACAATGATTCAATATCAAAAATAACGAAAAATATTGCTATTAAAAAAAAATTAATTGTCATTTTAATATGGGTATCCTGATAAGATGCAGCACCAGATTCAAATGGAATATTTTTATCAATGCCATATGAACGACCTCCTAAATAATAAGAAATAAATAACATAAAACTACTAATAAAAATAGCAAAACTCGTAAATAAAACCAAATTATTTAATTTTATCATAGTTAATACTTTAATTAAAAATTATTTACATATTAAATTTTTATATTTTTTTTTAAAAAATTTTTAAACACATTAAAATTATTGGGTAAAACATGGTTTTGATTATCTTTTTTAAAATAATATAATAACACATCTGGTAATAATACTTTATATTTTAAAAGCTGTAATATATATTTTTGAAATTTAGCGGGATGTGCTGTACCTAAAAAGATATTAAAAGTATCATTAGTGCCATGCTTATATTGTAATGCACTAAAACCAACTGCTGCATGAGGTTCTGAAATATATTTATATTGTTGATATAATCTTTTGATATTTTTAGATGTTACATAATCTGTAATAGAATAAGCTTCTAATTTATTAATCGGATAATGATTATCATTAAAAATTTTTAATATTCTTGGCCAATTATTAGGTATACTAACATCCATGGCATTAGATAATGTTGATAATGTTTGTTGAGGTTTCCAATCACCATGTTGTAAATATTTAACAACTGTATCATTAATATTAGTTGCTGCAATAATATTATATATTGGTAAGCCCATGTTTTTTGCTATTAAACCTGCAGTTAAATTACCAAAATTACCACTAGGTACAGATACAATAATTTTTTTAGATTCGGAATATTTTGATGCTTGTTTATATAATTCAAAATAATAACAAATTTGTGCTAATAAACGACTTATATTAATTGAATTAGCAGAATTTAGATTAAATATATTATTTAATTCTTTATCACTAAAAGCTTTTTTAATTAATTTTTGACAATCATCAAAATCACCTTCTATGGCAATTGAAGTAATATTATTCTTTAATGTACAAAATAATTTTTTTTGTAAAGAAGTAATTTTTTTATATGGATATAAAATAATCACTTCAATATTAGGTATTTTATAAAAAGCATGTGCAACAGCAGCTCCAGTATCACCTGAAGTAGCTGTTAAGATTATTATCTTTTCATTATGATAAAAATAATGCAATATTTGTGCCATAAAACGAACGCCAAAATCTTTAAAAGATAAAGTTGGGCCATGGAATAGTTCAAAACAAGCAAGGTTATTATTTAATAATTGTAATTTTAATGGGAAATTAAATGCTTTTTTAATAATAATTTTTAAATCTTTTAAAGCTAGTATTTTATTGTCTATAAAACAAGATAGTATTTTGCTACTGCAAGTTATAAAATCATCTTGCATTAATAATTTATACATTATTTTATCATCTAATTTTGGTATAGTATGTGGAAAAAATAACCCTTGATTACGACCTAATCCTATTTTTAATGCTTCCATAAAATTAACTTTATGTGTTATATCATTAAGATTTATAAACATCATATTTTCTCCATTATTTGAGTACCTACTTTATTAATTGTACAAATATATACAAATCCTTTATGATTCTGAATATAATATTTTTTGAGCCACATCACCATATCTTGTGCGTTATGTAAATGATTAAAAATACAAAATATAGTAGGTCCAGAACCTGCAATACCATAATTTAAAGCACCTAATTGTTTAGCTTTATTTTTAACTTTATTAAAATTAGGGATAATATTTTTTCTATATGGTTCTGCAATATGATCCTTTAATAATTTTGCTGCTAATATTTCATTTTGTATATGACTAGCATGTATAAAACCAGATAAATATTGGCTATGTTGTATACATGTTTCTAATGTATATGTATTAGGTAAAATTTTTCTTGAATTATATGTAGATAAAGAAATGCCAGGATATGCTATAACCCATAACCAATTAGAAAAAATAGGAATATCTTGGATGCTAATATGTTTCATAGATAATATTAATTTCATGCCACCTAAATAGCACGGAATAATATTATCATAATGTATGTTACCAGAAAATAGGCCTTCTAATTCTCCCATTAAAATTATTAATTCTGTATTAGTTAAAGGATACTCACAAAATATGTTCATAGCTTTAAGAAAAGATACTATAGAACATGCGCTAGAACCTAATCCAGAAGCTACAGGAACATTTTTTTCTAATAAAACTTTAACAGGTATGGTTTTATTAATTTTATCACAAAATTTTAGCCAACAATGAAAAATAATATTTTCATTGTCTTCTGGCAAATCTTGTATAAATAAACCTGTTTTCATTAAAGTAAATGTTTTATGAGGTATAATAGTAACGTAATCACCTAATATACCATTATCTAATCTAGTTAATGCGATACCTAACGAATCAAAACCAACATTAATATTACCAATAGATGCAGGAGAATAAATTTTTATCATTGTTAAAATCACTTATTTATAAAATATTAATACGTAATAGATCTGTTAAAATACCTGCAGCAGTAACATTATTACCCGCGCCATAACCTTTTAATACTAAAGGTAATGGTTGATAATAATTAGTATAAAAAATAAAGGCATTTTCACCATTTTTAATATTATATAGCGGATGTGTTATATCTATTGCCATAGTTTTTACACTACATAATCCTTTTGCATCAATACTGCCAATATATCGTAATACTTTATTTTGTTTTTTGGCTTCTTTAACTTTATTACTAAAAATATAATCTATTTCTGATAAATTTTTTAATAATGATAATTTGGTTATATTACTTTGGATTTTATCAAAATTAATAACAGGTTCTGTATGTATGTCTTGTAATTCTAAGTTTAAACCTAATTCTCTTGCTAAAATTAATAATTTTCTTGCGACATCTATGCCAGATAAATCAATATATGGATTAGGTTCAGTAAAACCCATATTTTGAGCTAAACTAACTGCTTGTGATAAAGGCATATTTTCTTCTAACTTGCCAAAAATAAAAGATAATGAACCTGATAAAATACCATAAAATTTTATTATTTTATCACCAGTATGTAATAAATCCTGTAATGTTTTAATAATTGGTAAACCTGCTCCTACATTTGTTTCATAAAAAAAATTTTTTTTTTGTATATATGCAGTATTACGTATTTTTTTGTAAAATTCTAATGTATCTGTATTAGCAATTTTATTTGTTGTAACTACATGTAAACCACAATGAAAAAAATTTATATAATGCTCCACAATAGAACGAGAAGAAGTACAATCTATAATAACAGGATTAGCTAATATATTATTTTGCATACGAGATAAAAAATTTTGTATTGTATATTTAGGTTCATATTGTATATACTCTTCCCAATTATTTAAATCAATACCTTTGTAATTTATAAAAGTATGTTTCGTATTTAAAATGCCACATATTCTAACATTTATTAAATTATTATTTTTTTTTTGTTGTATATGATGAATTTGTTTTAATAAAGTTTTACCAATATTGCCAGTCCCTATGATAAATACGTTTAATATTTTCTCTTTCTTAAATAAAATTTGATGTGCCATATTTAAAATATATTTATCATCCATACTATTTATAACGACCGAAATAACATGTTGTACGTGATTATGTGATATCATTAAAATATTTTTTTTAGTTATTTTAAAAACAGATAGAAAATTATTTAATATATCTATATTTTTATTTATATTTAAACCAATTATAGAAATAATAGACAATTTTGTTTTAACATTTATTCTAATAGTATTAGTTTTTATTTCGGTTTTTAATGTAAAATATAATTGTTCTTGTAGTACAATATAATCTTTATGTAATAAACATAAATTAATAATATTAGGATTATATGTTTGTGTAATAAAAAATATAGTTATATTAGAAGATATCAGAACACTATGAATATTTTTAATTAAAATATTRATATCACTTTGTTTATTAATAATAATATTTATCATCACTATATTTTCTATTTTAGTAATGCCTTTAGGGATATTATCAGTTGAATGATGATTAATAATTGTACCTTGTTTTTGTGGAAACATTATATTTTTTACAACACAAGGAATATTATTAATTAATAAAGGCAAAATAGTTTTATAATGTAAAACTTTAGCGCCTAAATAAGATAAAGTAATAGTTTCTAAATATGATAAATGTTTTAATAAAATAGCATTAGATACCATATTCGGATCTGCTGTATAGATACCATTTACATCTGTCCATATTTCACAATATTTAGCATGCAAGCATGCTGATAAAACAGCTGCAGAATAATCAGAACCATTACGGCCTAACAAAACTATTTCATTTTTTTTATTAATTGCAGAAAAACCTGCCATTAATATAATATTAAAATGTGTAAAATCAATTTTTTTAATATTCTGTATAGATATTGTTAAATCTACTGTAGATTCTAAATAATTACTACTTTCAGCTAATAAAAATTTTTTAGGGGATAAAACATATACTTTATTACATGTCGTTATTAATAATGCTTCCATAATAATAATAGAAAATTGTTCACCCTGTGATAAAATTTTAGCATGTATTTTATTAGAACAATGTCCTGATATCGAAATATAATGAAATAAATATTCTAATTGTGAAAAAACTTTATTAATCTTATCAAGAATATTTTTAACTTTTAAAGTATTTATATTTTTTTTTAAATCTTTTGCAATATTTAAAAGAAAATTCTGCATCATAATAAATTTATCTTGTAAAGGTTTATTTATAATAGCCATATCTATTAATTTTGATAAATTATTTGTGATATTAGCTGGTGCAGATAATACAATAGCCAATTTATTATTTTGTAATTTTGTAAGAATAATGTTTTTAACTAACAAAATTTTTTTTGCATTTTCTAATGATGTTCCGCCAAATTTCAATACACGCATTTCATTATCTTCCATCCTATATTTATATGACATAAAATTTATTAAAAACAAACTTAGCATATGATTAGTTTTTAACTGTATTAGTTATCATGTATAAAAACATAATTTTTATGATATATATCTAAATGATAATAGATATATTTAATGTTTTAAGGTAATGTTACTAATTTTGATATCTTTTACATATATAAAACCTTTTTGTCCTTTTCTGCCAATAAAATTTTTTAATTTATGAATATTTAAATCAAATTGTTTTTTGTCTTCTGTATGTATAGTTATAATAGATTGTGGATAAATAATAAAAACCCATTTTAATGTTTCTATATTATTTTTAGATCTGCGATTATTTAATAATATTAGTTTAGTACCTTTGCCTTTGGACATAATAGGAATATCTTGCATAGATAATAATAAAAAATATCCTAAAGAAGATATAACTAGAACATAATTATTTTGTTGTTTTAAAATAATAGGTGTTAATATGGTAGCATTTTTTGTTAATGTCATTAATAATTTACCATTTCGATTACCAGCGATAAAATCAGTAAATTTACAAATAAATCCATAACCAATACTAGAAGATAATAAAATTTGTTTTTTAGATGATGTCATAATTAAATACTTTATTACAGCATCTTGTGGTATATGAATTTTGCCATTTAAAGGTTCTCCTTGACTTCTAGCTGGTGGTAATGAAATTGAATCAATACTATAACTTCGGCCTTTAGAATCTATTATAACAACAAATTGATTATTTTTCCCTTTTACTGATATAAAAAAAGAATCTCCAGATTTATAATGTAAATTATTAGGATCAATAGTATGACCTTTAGCACATCTAATCCAACCCATTTTAGATAAAATTATTGTAACAGGTTCTCCTGTAACTAATATATTTTCATTTAATAATTTAGCTTCTTGTTGTTCTTTTAGTAAGGAACGACGTTCATTACTATAATTAGTAGTAGCAGTTAGTATTTCTTTTTTTAATAAAATATTAAATTTATTTTTTGAAATTAATATATCATGTATATTTTTATATTTAAGTTTTAATTGTTTTTGTTCATAAAGTAATTTTTCTTCTTCTAAAAAAGAAATAGAACGTAATTTAAAATTTAAAATTGTTTCAGTTTGTATATCTGTAAGATTAAATTTTTTTTTGATGATATTTTGTGGTTGATGATGGAAACGTATAATTTGAATAAATTCTGTTAAGTTAGTATAGATAATTAATAATCCTTGTATTATATGTAATTTATCTGTTATTTTTTTCAAAAAAAAATTTAATCTTTTTTTGATAATTGTACGTCTAAATATAATCCATTCAGATAAGATTTCTAACAAATTTTTTACTGCAGGTTTATTATTTAAACCAATCATATTCAAATTAATACGATAACTTTTTTCTAAGTCAGTAATAAAAAACAAATGTAACATAATATCTTTTAATTCTAAGTGATCAAAATTATTACGTATAAGGATCACAATTCTAGTTGGATTTTCATAGTCAGATTCATCTCTAATCTCTTCAATCATAGGTAATTTTTTATTACTAATATGTAAATTTATTTGTTCAAGAATACGTATACCAGAAACTTGATGTGGCAATGATGTAATAATAATACTACGGTCTTTAATATGCCATACTGCTCTTAATCGTATTGAACCACGACCATGTTCATATATTTTCAAGAGATCTTTTCTAGGAGTAATAATTTCACTACCAGTTGGAAAATCAGGTCCTTGAATAATTTCTAAAATATCATGTAAAGTCGTTTGAGGATTATCAATTAATTTTATTATAGCATCAGTTACTTCTTTAATATTATGAGGAGGTATATCCGTAGCCATTCCTACAGCAATACCTGTTGCACCATTTAGTATAATATTAGGTAAACAAGCTGGCAATATTTTTGGTTCTAATAATGTGCCATCAAAATTAGCAATATAGTCTACAGTACCTTGGTTAATTTCTTGTAATAGGATATTAGAATACTGTGATAAACGTGATTCTGTGTAACGCATTGCAGCAAAAGATTTAGGATCATCAGGAGAACCCCAATTACCTTGTCCCTCTATTAATGGATATCTATAAGAAAACGGTTGCGCCATTAACACCATTGCCTCATAACAAGCAATATCACCATGTGGATGATATTTACCTATTACATCTCCAATAGTTCGTGCTGATTTTTTAAATTTTGCTATAGACCTTAAACCTAATTCAGACATTGCGTAAATAACTCTTCTTTGTACTGGTTTTAATCCATCACCAATGTGTGGCAGGGCTCTATCTGAAATAACATATATAGAATAATTTAAGTAAGCATATTCTGCAAATTTATGTAATGGTATAATTTTTTTTGTATTGTTATTATTTTGATTCATATATTTAATTTTATTAACTTTATTTATAATTAATATATTAATTTTTTTATTTTAAAAAAAATATAAATATTTTTTATTGTTTTATTCTTAAAATMTGCTTAAATATTTATATAYTATATAAAATTTTTATTTTTTATGCTCTTTATATTTATAAGGTTATTTTTATGGTTAAAAAAAATAATATCAATAATGAAAAATATCTAATTACTCCAAAAGAACTAAAATTAGAATTACCTTTAACATCAAAAATATCAAGAGATATTTTTTATTCACGCCAAACTATTAATGATATTATAATTGGTAAAATCCCTAAAATATTAATTGTATGTGGTCCTTGTTCAATACATAATATTAAAGAAACTATTATATATGCTCAATCTTTAAAAGAGATTATGTTAAAATATAAAGATATAATATATATGGTTATGCGTGTATATTTTGAAAAACCACGTACTACTACAGGCTGGAAAGGTTTAATTAATGATCCATATATTAACCAAACATATGATATTAATCATGGATTGTATTTAGCTAGAAAATTATTATTAAAATTAGCATATGAAGATATTGCTATTGCTACAGAAGTATTAGATCCAAATATTACACATTATTTAAGTGATTTATTTAGTTGGTGTGCTATTGGTGCACGTACAACAGAATCACAAATACACAGAGAAATTATATCATTATTAAATATACCTACAGGTTTTAAAAATAACACTGATGGCAGTATTATAAGTGCTATTAATTCTATTCAATCAGCTAGTACAGAACATAATTTTATTACTATTAATCAAAATGGTCGTGTTTGTATTAAAAAAACTATTGGTAATAAACATTGTCATATTATTTTACGAGGAGGAGTTAAACCTAACTATTATAGTAATGATATAAAACAATGTGAAAAACAATTAACATTAATGGGATTAAAACCTAAAATTATGATAGATTGTAGTCATGGTAATTCTGGTAAAGATTACAAAAAACAAGAAATAGTAGTAGATTCCATTATCTCACAGATAAAAAATGGTAATACATCTATATTTGGATTAATGTTAGAAAGTTATATAAAGGAAGGTAATCAAATAATAAACTCACACAATAAAATAAAATATGGTATTTCAATAACTGATGGATGTATTAATTTAAAAACAACAGAAAACATTTTTCATAAAATTGCATATGAATTAAAGCAAATGCCTTTACGTTTTCTATTATAAAAAGACAGTCTAATATGATTACAAAATATATAAATAATCATAATATTGCAAATACACAATTAAAAATATTACGTAATAAAATAGATGTTTTAGATAATAAATTACTCAATGTTTTGGTACAACGTTTTAATATAATTAAACAAGTAGGTGAAATTAAGAAAAAATATGGTTTGCCAATATATTACCCAGAAAGAGAAGCAAGTTTAATACATAAGAAAAAAAAAAGAGCACAAAATTTACAATTATCACAAAATTTTATTAAAAAAATATTACAAAACATAATTTATGAGTCTTATTTATATGAAAATATTATAGGTTTTAAAAAATTAAATATAAATTGTAAAACAATACTTATAATTGGTAAAGAATTATATACAGGACATATATTAAAAAATATATTAAAATCTGCAAGTTATAATATCAAAATGTTAGATGAATATTTTTGGAAAAAAAATAATTTTTATGATTATTTTATAGATATTGAAATGATTATTTTAAATATTTCTATCACATCATTAAATCTAATATTAAAACATTTACCAAAATTATCCAAGACATGCATAATTGTAGATTTATCTCCTGTAAAAACTTTTTCAATTGAAAAAATTACTAAAAAACATTACGGTCCTGTATTAGGTTTATATCCTATTTTACATACTAATGTTACTATTTTAACAAAACAATATTTAATTTATACTCATGGACGTTTTTCAAAAATTTATTCTTGGTTTTTAGAGCAAATTAAACTTAGTGGTTGTCAATTAATAAAAGTTCAATATCATGATATCGATATGTATATTGTCCAATTACAATCTATAAAATATTTTAATGTGATCAGTATTAATAATTTGATTTTGAAATATAAAAAATATAATTTTTCACAAAATATACTTAAATTAACATATGTTACAGAGTTTTCTTTTTTTAAAAAGATTTTTTTAAGAGATAGAAAAATATCTAATGATTTAATAAAATATTCTGCTAATCATACTAATATTTTTCAAAAATATATAAAAAATTGTCATTCTCTATTATTACAATTAACTACAAAAAATAAAAAACATATACCAAATGTATTTAGAAAAATACAACAATATATTATAAAAGTTTATAAAATATTTCATAAATAATGTATATTTATAAAAATATTATGTAAATTATTTGATAGTTTAAAAAACTTAACATAATTTTTTATGTTAAGTTTTATCTGATTTATAAAAAAAACAACTTAAAATAAAAATTACTTGCAAACTACATTAGTTAAGGATAATATTTTTAGTAATATTTTTTTACTTAATTAATAAATACACATATGATATATTATTTATTATAATAAGATATGAATATGAATATTATACGAGAACATATTGTTGTAAATAAAAATGATATTATTACAAGAATAGATGTTTTTATTGCTCAAAAAATACAACGTTTTTCTAGAACACAAATTAAATATTGGATACTAAATAATTATGTAAAAGTAAATCACCGTATTGTAAATGTACCTAAAAAAAAATTATACATGGTGATATTATTGATATTTATGCTTATATTAAGCAATATAAGACTATATGGAAATCGCAACCAATATTATTAAATATTATTTATGAAGACCGTTATTTATTAGTTATTAATAAAAATTCTAATTGTGTAGTACATCCAGGCAATAACAATGTAGACAATACAGTATTTAATGCTTTATTATATAAATATAGTTTTTTAAGAGATATACCACGAGCTGGCATTATACATAGATTAGATAAAGATACTACTGGTTTGATGATTATAGCAAAGAGTTTAATGACATATTATTTACTTAAACAACTATTAAAAAATCATAAAATTATTAGAATATATAAAGCTATTGTATATGGTAATATACATACTAATCAAATCATTAATTTTCCTATTAAGAAAAAATATATAAAGAAAAAAATTAAAATGTTTGTACATCCTCAAGGCATACAAGCTATTACCAAAATTTTTGTACAAAAATGTTTTACCCATTTTACTTATTTAAAAGTACAGTTATATACTGGTAGAACACACCAAATTCGTGTGCATTTATCATATGTTAAACATAGTATTATTGGAGATCCTCTATATAAACAACATCATGAAAAAAATATATTTATACAATCGATTTTACAACGTCAAGCTTTGCATGCATCCTATTTAGAATTTCATCATCCTATTTATAATTTTAAAATAAATATAAAAAGCGATTTACCGCAAGATATAAAAAATATTTTACATATTTTACAAAAAACTTGATAATATTGATAGTTATTAAATATAATATAATTTACTATATTTAAGGAGATATTATTAAATAATAATATTCTTACATGTTATTTTTAATTGTATTAACAATTAAATAGTGTTTTTTRCAAGAAAATTAATATTAACAATAACTTATAAAAGTTAACTTATGAAAGTATACGTATCATGAATATAAAAAAATATATACTCTTATTAAATATGATTGTTGTTATGATTATACCCAATTTAGTACAAGCTGCACACATACAACATAGACATAATACTACCAAATATACTCATACTATACCGTTAAAAAAACATTCAAAAAAATTATATCTAAAGAAAGCTAGAGTTGTACAAAAAAAAGAAATAATAGAATGTTTTTCTTTTTTATGTCCTCGTTGTTATCGTTTTTTTATTATGAATCAACATAATAATATATTGAATAATAAATACAAAATTATACAATATCATATTAATTTAGTTGATTCAGAATTAAGCTTAATATCAGGTTATAATTGGATTATGGCACAAGTATTAGGTGTAGAACAAAAAGTTATGAAACCTATATTTGAAGGTATACATAAAACACATACTATTTATGATTATGAAACCATGAAAAAGGTTTTTATTAAATACGCTGGTATTAATGACGATATTTATGAAGCAACTTGGGATAATACAATCGTAAAAAATTTATTTGTACAACAAAATAATACAGTTAAAAATTATGATATTAATAATTTACCTGCATTAATTGTTAAAAACAAAGTAGTAGATATTAGTAATATATTAGATCATTGTACAAAAAATAAAATATGTCTTAACAATATTATAAAAATAGTAAAAAGAGTATAGTTTTTAACATTAATTTTTAAAATCATAAAAGATTTTTAAATGATTATTTTATTATGAAATTATTTTAGATGTTAAAAAAAAAAATCATTATAGATGGTACTTTAGTTTTATATCGTGCTTATTATGCTTTACCTTTATTACTTGATAATAAAGGTAAAGCGACAGGTGCTATATGTGGTTTTATTAAAGTTTTTAAAAAAATTATTAATATTTACCCAAATAATGACATAATAGTTGTTTTTGATGCGCCAGGTACAACATTTAGAAAAAAAATATTTACCCCATATAAAATGCAACGTCAAAAAATACCTTATAATTTATTCATGCAAATTAAACCGTTAAAATATATTATTAAAGATATGGGATATAAAGTAATATCTATTAATAATATTGAAGCAGATGATATTATTGGTACTATTACAACAATATTAACAAAAAAAAAATATGTTATTTATATTTTTAGCGCTGATAAAGATCTAGCACAATTAGTATCTAACACAGTATATTTAATTAATCCTATCAATTATAATATTTTAGGATCAAAAGAAATATATCAAAAATATGGAGTTTCTCCTAGATTAATTAGTGATTTTTTAGCTTTATGCGGTGATGTAACTGATAATATTCCCGGTATACCAGGTATAGGCATAAAAACTAGCCAATTATTATTAAATAATTTTGGTAGTATTAAGTATATTTATAGTAAAATATATAATACTAATTATATGAATAATACAAAAATGAAAAATATAAAATTAAAATTAATAGTGCATCAAAAAGAAGTATTTTTATATCATCAATTAACAACAATTAATACTAATATTAATTTACAAGGATATTATCCATAAGATTAGTATATAATTTTAAAAACCGAAATAATATTAATTTATCCATATAATATATTATGATATAAAACTTATTATAATTAATGTACTATTTAAGACGTTTTAAACTTTTATACATAAAAGATATTTATACATATTTATTATAATTTAATATTATTAGTTTATTTCATAATTATATTTTAAATTACAAATTTTYTCTTAAAAAATTATCATTATAAATCATTACATTACTAATAAACGAAACAATTATATTGTTATTATTAATAACAATTCATCAATTCTTTTTATGTTTTAAAAAACAATCTGATTACTTAATTAATATTAAGTACATTGTAATGTATATTTTAAAAAATAAGAATAATATCATATTATGAAAAAAATATATAATATAAATAAAATATCTATTTATATTGAAGAAAATATATTCTTCTATTTATTGAGATTATTATATGGAGAAAATACGTAATATAGCTATATTAGCACATGTAGATCACGGTAAAACTACATTAATTGATAAATTATTAGAAGAATCTGATTCAGATCATGTTCATAAATCCATATTTCAAACTAATAAAACACGTAAAATGGATACGAATGTTTTAGAACAAGAAAAAGGAATAACTATTATTTCTAAACAAACTGCCATATTATGGCATAATTATACTATCAATATAATTGATACACCAGGACATGCAGATTTAAGTTCTGAAGTAGAACGCATTTTATCTATGGTTGATGCATTTTTATTAGTAGTTGATGCTGTAGAAGGACCCATGCCCCAAACTACGTTTGTAACTAAAAAAGCTTTAGAATATAAACTACAACCTATTATAATTATAAATAAAATTGATAGAAATACACATAGATCTAAATGGGTGCTAGAACAAATATTTGATTTATTTATTACTTTAGATATTACTGAACAACAGTTAGATTTCCCAATTATTTATACATCTGCTATGAAAGGTATGTCAGGATATGATTTACATAATATTAAAAATAATATGAATGCATTATATGAAACAATTATTAAATATACACCTGTACCTAAAGTTAATATATATGGTCCATTACAAATGCAGATTTCACAAATAATACGTGATAAGTATTTAGGTAATATTTGTATTGGTTTGATTAAACGAGGTATAATAAAAGTTAATGAATTTGTTTCTGTTGTAAGAGAACAAAAACAAAAAAAAGTAATTAAAGTATTATCTATAATACAGAACATAGGTTTAAAACAATATTATTTTAATCACATGTCTGCAGGTAATATTATTGGGATTTCTGGAATAGGTTTAGAAAATATTAATATTTTTGATACTATATGTGATAAAAATTATCATGAATCATTACCTTTATTAACAATTGATGCTCCAAAAATTAATATGTATTTTCATATTAATAATTCACCTTTAGCTGGTACAGAAGGAAAGCATATAACTTATATAAAATTATTTAAAAGAATATATCAAGAATGTTTATATAATATAGCATTAAATATAAAAACTACAGCACAAAATAATATTATTAATATATCATCAAGAGGTATATTGCAATTATTAATTCTTTTAGAAAATATTCGTAGAGAAGGTTATGAATTATTAGTATCAAAACCACAAATTATTGAACATATTAAAAATGGCAATATAGTAGAACCATTTGAATTATTAATTATAGATATACCACAAAATATAAAAGGTAAATTAATTGCTTTTATTAGTATAAAAGGAGCCATTATTAATAATATTACTTTAAAAAAATCAGATAATAGAGTAATAATTGAAAGTATTATATCAAGTAGAGCTTTAATGGGATTTAGAACAGAGTTTTTAAATATAACTTCTGGTACTGGTATAATGAATTCTCTTTTTAGTCATTATGATAAGAAAAAACATAATTTTAGTAATAAAAGAAATCATGGAGTACTTATTTCTTGTTGTGCAGGATATGCTATTGCTTTTGCATTATCTCGTTTACAATCTAGAGGAATTTTATTTGTAAAACCTGGTGATAAAATATATGAAGGTCAAATTGTTGGTATACATAGTAAGATTAATGATTTAATTGTTAATTGTACAAATAATAAAAAACTAACAAATATGAGAGCTGCAGGCAAAGACAATAAAATTCCACTCATACCTAACAAAAAAATATCTATGGAATTTGCTATAGATTTTATTAATGACGATGAATTAATAGAAATTACACCTCAATCAATTAGATTAAGAAAAAAAATATTAAAAACATATAAAAATATTATCTAATTTAAAATTTAACTCATATAATATTTTTCTTATGGAGCTGGGGGGATTCGAACCCCCGTCCAAAAATACTATACTTTCCGAAACTACATGTTTAGTTTCATCATTATATTTAATATTATAAACTGATGAACAAAGTTATATAATATCTTAGTCTATATTTTTAATATATAATACTAGACATACTATATACGATCTCTTTTATTATATGACCTATATATTTATTTTAAAGAGCTAATAATAAACTATAGGACTTTTACAGTGTTTAAGCTGCTAAAGCGTAGTTGTTATTTTTTGCATTTATAATTATACAGTTTTTTTACAAGGCCTACTGTATTCCTTGACATGCTCTTCAAGCTTCATAATTTTGTCGAATCCATAAATCAGCCCCTAACGATTATTATATAATATATCTTTATTTTTGTATATATTTTTTTTGTATACGTAATTTATTAATATTCCATTCTTTATATTTTAATAAGTTTCTTTTATCAATTTTATGTTTTCCTCTAGCAAGAGCGACATTAGTTTTACAAAAAGATTTATGCCAATATAAACTAATTAATACAACAGTTAAATGTTGTTTATTTACGTAATTTTTTATGAGTTCTATTTCTTTAGTGTGTAATAATAATTCTCTTTTACGATTAATAATATATTGATTATGATTACAACTAGTAATTAAAGGAGTAATATATGTATTAATTAAATAAATTTTATTATTTATAATATTTACATAACTATTATTGATAGTAATTTGATGTGCACGTAAAGATTTTACTTCCCAACCTTGTAAAATTATACCAGTCTCTATATTTTTTTGAATAAAAAAATTATGGTAAATTTTTTTATTCAAAATAATAATTTTTTTTTTATTCATATTAATAATATGACTTATATAAACTAATATTATTCATTATAATATATATTATAAGTATAATATATAATAATATTATTGTACAGTTAAAGTATTTATTATTATAAATATAATACGTATATTTTTATATAACTATAAAATAGTTATAGTAATATTACTATTTAGTAAATGTTTTTTGGAGTATAATATGAAAGATATTAATTTAAATCATACCATTTTTAAGAATTCTATAACATCAATATGTAACAGAAATAGCATGAATCATAATGATGAAACACAACAAGAACCAGCAACAACATCGTCTACTAATCATAATGATGAAACACAACAAGAACCAGCAACAACATCGTCTACTAATCATAATGATGAAACACAACAAGAACCAGCAACAACATCGTCTACTAATCATAATGATGAAACACAACAAGAACCAGCAACAACATCGTCTACTAATCATAATGATGAAACACAACAAGAATTAAAAAATCAACATGAGCAAGATCAATTTAAAATATTATTTTTACAAAATCAAATACAAGAATTAGAAAAAAAAAATATTCATAATAAATTAAGGGCACAAGCAGAAATAGATAATATAAAAAAAAGATCTATTTTAGATATGGAAAAAACATATAAATTTTCATTAGAAAAAATCATTATAGAATTATTACCTATTATAGATACTTTAGAAAGAGCTATTATTTTAGAAAAAAATAATTGTTCATCTAAAATGATTGAAGGCATAGCTTTAACATTAAAATTATTTATAAAAACAATTAGTAAATTTGGCGTCATGATTATTAATGAAACTAATGTACCATTTGATCCATTAAAACATCAAGCCATGTCAATTGTAAATACTAATAATATACAAGAAAATTATGTTATAGAAATTATGCAAAAAGGATATATGTTACATGGCAGATTATTAAGACCGGCTATGGTAAGTATAGTACAAAAAAAATAATATAAATTATATTCAATGTGTCGCAATATATTGGTTTATTCGCATAAATTACATTATAAAAGATTTAATAAAGGAATAATATATGTCTAGAATATGTTTTATAACAGGTAAAAAAACTATGAAAGGCCATAATCGTTCTCATGCTATGAATGCAACTAAAAGAAAATTTCTCCCTAATTTACATTATCATAAATTTTGGGTTCAAAAATATAATAAATTTATTAAATTACGTATTTCTGCTAAAGGATTACGTCTGATTAATAAAAAAGGTATTGAATCTATATTAAATATATAGATTATTATATATAAAATATTAAGGATGAAATCTTAATTTATGTCAAAACGTTCTAGAGTTATTATCAAATTATCTTCTACTGCGGGTACCGGACATTTTTACACAACAACAAAAAATAAAAAAAATTATTTAAAAAAAATTCATATAAAGAAATTTGATCCTAGAATAAGGAAACATGTTATGTATAAAGAGGCTAAAATTAGATAAAAATTATTTGAATATTTAATTTTATTAGTAGGTGTAACACCATAATGTATTTTTTTCATCAATAATGTTATTACTTACAAGTAATAACATTATTGATGATGTTAATAATAAATAATTAATACATAATATAAATAACATATATTTATATTTGCTAAAATGTAAGATTCTTAAATCTTCTATTAAATAGTTCAACACGTCCTTTAATATCAATTATTTTTTGTTTACCTGTATAAAATGGATGACACATGTTACAAACATCTAAATGTAATTTTTTATTTAAAGTTGATTTAGTATGAATAATATTACCACAAGAACATTGTGCAATAATATTATTATATTGAGGATGAATGTTTTGTTTCATATCAAGTTTCTAATATATAAATATATCATATATACAAAAATATTATTGAAATTACAAGTGTATTATTAAAATAAAATAATAAAATTATGAAAATTATTAAAGTAGTTTTTAATAGTGTTAAATTATACAAACCATATCATTATTTATTACCTGATGATGTTATAGTAAATATTGGGTGTAGAGTCGTAGTACCTATTAAAAACAAAAAATATATAGGAATAGTAATACATAATGATAATAATACTCATATTGATATAAATCAATTAAGATATATTGATCAAGTTATAGACAAAAAATCATTTTTTAATAAAAATATTTGGAAATTAGCAAAACAAATTTCTTCATATTATCAATATTCTTTTGGTAAAATTTTATTTAAAATATTAAATTATTGGATAGTTACAAATACAGATAATAATATTACTGATAATAAGGCATGGTTATTAAACCATAAAATTGTAACTTCTGAACTGATACAATCAGTAAAAAATCATGAACAAAAAATTGCACTAATTTTATTACAAAAACAACATATATTGTATAATCAAATTATATATTATGGATTAAATAATCGCATTATGTTTGCTTTAAAAAAAAAAGGATGGTGTTTTTTACATAAAACTAATATACCTTTAGATTGTATGCAAAAAAATAATATATTTATAGAACAAAATAAAAAATACATACATTATACAAAAAGTTATACTTTTAATATATGGACATTAAATAGTAGTTTATTATATTTTAATGAAATAATATTATATATGTCATATATTAAAAATATCTTATTATATAAAAAACAAATATTAGTTATTGTCCCTAAAAAAGAATATATTTTTAATTTATATAAATATTTTATAAAAATATTTAATGTAAATATATGTTTATTTTATTCAACATTACCTGCTAAACAAAAAAAAAACATATTATATAATATTCAACAGGGTAATCAAGCTATTATAATAGCTACGCCATCATCTATTTTTATAAAATTTTATCAATTAGGATTAATAATTATTACAGAAGAACATGAGTATACTTATAAACAAATGTATAATTGCAAATATAATTTTAAACATATAGCAATATTCAGAGCTAAAATAGAAAATATTCCTATTTGTTTATGTTCTAAAACATTTTGTTTAGAAACTATATATAATATCAATAATGGTAAATACAGGATTTTATATAAAATTAATAATATTTATGATAATTTTTTGGTTCATATTATTAATCTTGAAAATACAATTTCAAAACATGGCATTTCCAAAAAATTATTAAATATTATTAATTTACATATTCAAAAACAAGAACAAATTATATTATATTGTACTCATAAAGGATATGCACAAACAGTATTATGTAATATATGTAAACAAACTATTAAATGTACAATATGCTGTAATAACTATATTTTTTATAAAAAACAATATCAATTATATTGTAAAAATTGTAAACATACTATTAAAATGTTTAATACATGTCCTTATTGCCAAACATCAAATTATTTAGTTCCCATAGGTTCGGGTATAGAACAAATTACTGAATTTTTTAAAAATTTATTTCCTAATATATATGTATTATGTATTACTAGATATAATTTAATTCAACAGAATACATTAGTTATTTATAATAAACCTATGATTATTATCACGTCTAAAATATTATATAAACGATATTTTTATTTTACAAATAATACATTATTATTATTTTTACATACTGATTATATTTTTTTTTCCAATCATTTTCGTACTATAGAATATTTTTCCCAATACTTATTTAATATCTTAAATAATCATTTTAACAAAAATATTAATAAAACTGTTATTTTACAGACAAATTATTATCAACATATATTTTTTTATATTATGCTTAATAAAAATAAATATTTTTGTTTAATAAAAATGCTTTTGCAAGAAAGAAAAACTATGTTATTACCACCGTATAGTTATCAAATTATTATTATTTTTGAAACATATAAAAAAAATATTTTATCAAATTATATCTTATCCTTGATAAAACGTTTGGTATATATTACAAAAAATGATACAAATTTGTTAATTATTGGACCCATTAATTTACAAAAAAGTTATAAAAAAATATTTTGTAAAAAAATAATTTTGCAACACACTAGTAAAATAACATTAAAAAAAATTAAGCAAAATATTTTATTTGTAACTCAAACAATAAAAGATTTTAATTTTATTAAAATAATTATTGATGTAGATCCTATTTAATATTAGTTATCAAATACTTATGTGGAATACTCATTTATGTCTAATTATACAACTTTTGATGTAATAGTTATAGGCGGAG
The DNA here is from genome assembly GCF_012571345.1 of Enterobacteriaceae endosymbiont of Macroplea mutica. Lineage (GTDB taxonomy): Bacteria > Pseudomonadota > Gammaproteobacteria > Enterobacterales > Enterobacteriaceae. Next base: position 411,003 of record NZ_CP046218.1, read on the forward strand.
GACATGCAGGTGCTGAAGCTGCTATGGCTAGTACACAGATGAAACAAAAAACATTATTAGTAACACAAAATATAGATACTATAGGACATATGTCTTGTAATCCTGCTATTGGTGGTATTGGTAAAGGACATTTAGTAAAAGAAATAGATGCACTTAATGGAATCATGGGTATAACAATTGATTATGCTGGCATTAATTTCAAAATACTAAATAAAAGCAAGGGTCCTGCTGTTCAAGCAACTCGCGCACAAGCCGATCGTGAATTATATCGTCGTACTATTAGACATCATTTAGAAAAACAAGAATTATTGTTTATAATACAGCAAGAAGTTAAAAATATAATTATTAAAAATTATAAAGTACAGGGCATTATTATTAATGATAATGATCATATTTATGCTAATTCAATAATTTTAACTAATGGTACTTTTTTAAATGGGAAAATATATATAGGTTTACATCATACTTTTCAAGGTGGTAGAATGAATGATCGATCTTCTACTCAATTAGCAGATGTTTTAAATACATTACCTTTTAAAAAAAACAGATTAAAAACAGGAACACCTCCACGCATTAGTACGAAAAATATAGATTTTACCCATATGGATATACAAAAAAGTGATATGCCTTTACCATATTTTTCATTTTTAAACAATAAAGGTTCATGCCAAAAACAATTACCATGTTATATTACATATACTAATCAACACACACATAAAATTATTGCGGATAATATTATTCATAGTCCCATGTATAATGGTATTATTACTAGTCAAGGACCAAGATATTGTCCTTCTATTGAAGATAAAATTATTAAATTTCCAAATAAACAACAACATCAAATTTTTTTAGAACCAGAAGGATTATATAGTAATGAAATATATCCTAATGGGTTATCTACTAGCTTGCCTTTAAAAATACAATTACTTATTATTAATTCTATACATGGTTTAGAAAATGCATATATTACACGTCCAGGTTATGCTGTAGAGTATGATTTTTATGATCCGCGAGGATTAAAACCTACTATGGAAAGTAAATATATCAAAGGATTATTTTTAGCAGGCCAGATTAATGGTACTACAGGATATGAAGAAGCAGCATCTCAAGGATTATTAGCTGGTATAAATGCTGCATTATTGAATAATAATCAAGAATATTGGTATCCTCTTAGACATCAAGCATATATAGGTGTATTAATAGATGATTTATGTACTTTAGGTGTATCAGAACCATATCGCATGTTTACTTCAAGAGCAGAACATAGATTAATTTTAAGAGAAGATAATGCGGATATCAGATTAACCGAAATAGGTTATAAATTAGGTTTAGTAAATAATATACGCTGGCAAAATTTAAATAATAAATTAGAACAAATAGAAAAAGAAAAACAAATTTTAAAAAATACTTATATTTCTTATAAAGACATTAATACAATAAAAAAATTAAATTTACTACTACAACATAATTTATATAAAAATATAAATTGTATAGATTTATTAAAAAGACCAGAAATTCATTATAATGATTTAATTCAATTAAATCTTTTGAAACCACATTCATTAAATATAGATATTATAAAATATATTGAAACCGAAATAAAATATAAAGGTTATATTAAAAGACAACAAGCATATATACAAAAACAAAAAAAACATGAACATACATTAATACCTACTCATATAAATTATAATCATATAAATGGTTTATGCAATGAAGCTATTGAAAAACTTAATATACATAGACCTTATACTATAGGACAAGCTTCTAGAATTGCTGGTGTGTCTTCTGCGGATATTTCAATATTATTAATATATTTATTAAAAAAATATATGTCCTAAAAAATAAATAATTGGTATGTGTTTATATTAAATATTTTTTTATACAAAATTATCTGTATAAATATATTATACTACTAATATAATAGTAWTAATCCATTTTTATATAAGATAATTTTTAAAAATAAATTTCTAGTTTATAAATAAATATATTTTACATATTAATATCACAAATTGTTTTGTGTATACTGTTTTTATGGTACGTGAAAAATAATGTACATTTTCATTATACTGCTAATTTTAAGAAATATAAACATAACTGATAATAGTTATATATTATATATAACTAGATCTAAAATTTATGATATATTCCTAAATAAAGAATGTTTAATAAATTTATTTAAAATAATTATTCAAAATATCTTTAGTGCTGTACAGAAATTATCGTTTAAATGTATTAAAAATATAAATATATTAATTATATATGAAAATAATATTAAATATTAATTATTAGAATAATAAAATGAACAATATTATAGTAAAAATTAAATTGTTATCATTAATTTTACTTATTAAAAACAATCCATGTTAAATGTATTAAAATAATAAATTAATTTGTAATACAAAATTATAATTTTAAAAAATTATTTTAAATATATTAAATTAATTAAAATGTTTATTTCGTATAAAAAGATAAATTTGAATACTATTTTCAAATTTAAATTATAATTTAAGTAATTTTTTATAAATTATGTATGAATTTATTAATAATAATGTTATAACTTATTTGCAATAATTATTTTAATAAATATTTAAATAAAAAATGATAATGTAAAATATTTTTAGTATATTATTTATTTTATTTATAAAAATAAAACCTTTTTTACATACAAATAAAATATTACTTGATATGTTATAAAAAATATTTATTTGGAAAATACTATTTTAGCTTTAATAAATAAAACTATATTTATAAAAATTTTATTTATTAAATAATTTTTTTAATAAAAATATATTTTATAAATCGCTATATATTTCTTTAACAAAATATAACTATATGATTATTGCAATTACATTATAATATATATTTTATTTATATAATAAAAATACATATTTTTTTATTTCTATATATGAGAACAGATATCTTAATACTAATATTAGTAAACAATTAATAAATTATATATGTAATACAGTAAAATTAGTTACTCTAAAATAAGATAATAATTTTTAAATACAGTATAAAAATATATTTTTATTCATCAATATTTGAATATTGTGTATAACAAAAATATTATTTTAATAAATTTTATATAGGTATTTAATATGCATAATCAGATATATGTAATTAAAAGAAATAATCGTCCAGAAATTTTTAATTGGAATAAAATATATATAACATTATCTCGCGCTATGACAGAATTAACAAATATATCTATAGATAAAATTAAAAAACAATTTTTTTTACATTTTTATAATAATATGCATAGCGCAATTATACAAGAAACTTTAATAAAAATTACAGCAGATTTTATTACAAAAAAAAATCCTGATTATCAATATATGGCTGCAAGATTAAATATTTTTAATTTAAGGAAAAAAGCATATGGAAAGTTTTTACCACCAAAATTATATCAACATGTTAAATATATGGTTAATTTACATAAATATGATCCTATGTTATTAACATGTTTTTCTAAAAAAGAATTTCAATATATGGATGATAATATTATTCAACATGATCGTGATATGTTATTTACATATGTAGCAGTAAAACAATTAGAAAGTAAATATTTAGTACAAAATAGAATTACAGGTAAAATATATGAAAGTGCACAATTTCTTTATATACTCATTTCTGCATGTTTATTTGCTAAATATAATACTGATATAAGAATGGAATATATTAAAAATTTTTATCATGCTATTTCAACATTTAAAATTTCTTTGCCTACTCCTATTATGTCTGGCGTACGTACATTAACTAAACAATTTAGTTCTTGTATTTTAATTGAATGTGGTGATAGTATTAATTCTATTAATGCTACTACAAGTACTATTTTAAAATATGTTTCACAAAAAGCAGGTATAGGTATTAATGCTGGTCGTATTCGTGCTGTTGGCAGTCCTATCAGAAATGGTGAAGCTTTTCATACTGGATGCATACCATTTTATAAACATTTTCAAACAGCTATTAAATCTTGTTCACAAGGTGGTGTTAGAGGAGGCGCAGGAACATTATTTTATCCATTATGGCATTATGAAATTAATAATTTACTAGTTTTAAAAAATAATAAAGGTATAGATGCTAATAGAATTAGACATCTTGATTATGGTGTGCAAATTAATAAATTATTATATCAACGTTTAATTAACGGCATCAATATTACGTTATTTAGTCCTTCTGATGTACCTGGATTATATGAAGCTTTTTTTGCAGATCAAGAAAAATTTTCATTTTTATATCATTACTATGAAAATAATAATGATATTAGAAAAAAAAGTGTGGATGCAACTAGTTTATTTTCTTTAATGATGCGCGAAAGAACTGCTACTGGAAGAATTTATATACAAAATGTAGATCATTGTAATAATCATTCTGCATTTAATGCTGCAATATCTCCAATAAAACAATCTAATTTATGTTTAGAAATAACTTTACCAACAAAAATACTAAACGATATTAATGATCCTAATGGCGAAATTGGTATATGTACATTAGCTGCATTTAATTTAGGAGCAATAAAACAATTAAAAGAACTAAAAGATTTATCTAATTTATTAGTAAGAGCTTTAAATAATTTACTAGATTATCAGCAATATTTAATAAAAGCTGCGGAAAAATCAGCTTTAGGACGCAGACCTTTAGGTATTGGAGTCATTAATTTTGCATATTATTTAGCTAAAAATAATGTTCGTTACTCTGATAATAGCGCTAATAATTTAACTCATAAAACTTTTGAAGCAATACAATATTATTTATTATGTGCATCTAATGATTTAGCTAAAGAAGAAGGAGCATGTCCATTATTTAAAGAAACTAATTATTCTAATGGAATATTACCAATTGATACTTATAAGAAAGATGTTGATGTATTACATTCAGAACCATTACATTATAAATGGGAAGCATTAAGAAAAAAAATTATTAAATATGGTTTACGTAATTCCACATTAACTGCATTAATGCCATCAGAAACTTCTTCCCAAATATCTAATGCAACTAATGGTATTGAACCTCCTAGAGGTTTAATTAGTATTAAAACATCTAAACATGGTACTTATAAACAAGTAGTTCCTGAATACCATTTGTTAAAAAATAAATATGAATTAATCTGGGACATGCCTAATAATTATGGCTATCTGCATCTTATTAGTTTAATGCAAAAGTTTATTGATCAATCTATTTCAACTAATTTAAATTATGATCCTAAACGTTTTAAAAATAATAAAATTACGATGCAACAACTTTTAAAAGATATATTGATAGCTTATAAATTAGGTATAAAAACTTTATATTATCAAAATACTAGAGATGGGGCAAAAGATGTACAAAATAAAGATGTTATATTAGAAAACAAACATCATTGTATTAATGATACATGTATTATGTAATATATAAGAAGTATTTTATTATTAAACTTTTTTGGATATAATTATGAGCTATACCACTTTTTCTAATAAAAAAAATAATCAATTAAATGAACCTATGTTTTTTGGGCAAACAGTAAATATAGCACGTTACGATCAACAAAAACATTATATTTTTGAACAATTAATTGAAAAACAATTAAGTTTTTTTTGGAGACCTGAAGAAGTAGATATTTCATATGATAAGATACATTATGCTAATTTACCTGCATATGAAAAACATATATTTATTAGTAATTTAAAATATCAAACATTATTAGATTCTATACAAGGAAGAAGTCCAAATATAGCATTATTACCTTTAGTTTCTATACCTGAATTAGAAACGTGGATAGAAACATGGTCATTTTTTGAAACTATACATTCTAGATCTTATACATATATTATTAGAAATATTATTAATGAACCATCATCAATATTTGAAGATATTATAACAAATAAAAATATTATTTTACGTGCACAAGATATAATTAAATATTATGATGAATTAATAAATTCAACTTACTATTGGCATATGTTAGGACAAGGTGTACATTATATAAATAATAAAAAAATTATTGTAGATTTATATCATTTAAAGAAAAAATTATATTTATGTTTAATGAATATTAATATTTTAGAAGCAATTAGATTTTATGTTAGTTTTGCATGTTCTTTTGCTTTCGCAGAACAAAAATTAATGGAAGGTAATGCTAAAATTATTAGATTAATTGCACGTGATGAATATTTACATTTATTAGGAACACAATATATTTTAAATATCATGCATAAAGGTTTAGAAGATAAAGACATGATAGATATTACACAAGAATGCCAAAAACAATGTTATCATTTATTTTTGGATGCTGTGAAACAAGAACAAGAATGGGCGCAATATTTATTTCAAGATTATTCAATAATTGGATTAAATAAAAATATATTATGTCAATATATTGAATATATTACTAATATTAGAATGAAAAATATTGGGTTCGGTACTCCGTTTAATATATCTAAAAATCCTATTCCATGGATTAATTCATGGTTAATTTCAGACAATGTGCAAATGGCACCTCAAGAAGTTGAAATTAGTTCATATTTAACAGGGCAAATTGATGCTACTGTAACAATTAAAGATTTTCAAAATTTTAAATTATAAATAAATAATTTTGACTGTTATATGTTATAAATAACAGTCATTGACTATTTAATGTTTATATAACTAAAGAAATTAAAGAAAATATAGATCCTAAAAATAATATTATAAATAATATTTTTTCTTTTTTAGAAAAAATAAGCATATTACTATAATATATTTTAGTTATTATTATTAATAATAATCCTGGTAAATATAAGATTAATGATAATAATAAATGTGTTATTCCAGCAGCATACAATAACCATAAACCATACAGACAAGATCCTGTGGCGACAAAAAAATTTTTTATGTTAAGATTCTTATCTTTTAAAGATATTTTCAATAAATATGCGCCTACTAAAAAATATGGTATTAATATCATCTCAGATGCTAATGTTAGTAAATAATTATAATCTATATGTGTTAACCAAATTAATATTAAAAATATTTGCATGCTAAGATTTGTTAGCCATAATGAATATATGGGTATATGTTTTTTATTTTGTTTGGCAAGTATTGGAGGAAACATTTTATATCGTGCTGCTATTAAAGGTACTTCTGCAGCCATAATAGTCCAACTTAAATAAGCTCCACATACGGATATAATTAATCCTAATATAATGAAAATATAACCTATATCACCAATAAATAATTGCATTAATCCAGCCATAGAAGGATTTCTCATATGAGATAAAGCTAATCTTGGTAATATACCCAAAGATAATACAGTTGTTAATAAATATATACATAAAGCTATTATAATAGCTAGTAATGTTGCTTTTTGTATGTCTTCTTGTTTTTTTGCACGTGAAGATAATATAATTGCTCCTTCAACACCAATAAATACCCATAAAGTAATTAACATGGTATTTTTAATTTGTGTAATAATTGGTAAGTCTAAATCTAAACCGATTAGATCTGTAGTAAATATTTTATAACGAAATAACATAATTGCAAAAATCATAAAAACACTTAAAGGTAATAGTTTGCATATAGTTGTAATTAAATTAATAACAGCAGCTGTTTGTGTACCCTGTAATAATAAAATATGTATTAACCATAATAAAATTGATGAACTTAATAGTGCTTGCCAAGTATTTCCGTTACCAAAAATTATATGTTTATGATCAGTAAAAAAACTTAAAGATGCAAAAACAATTACTAAATAAGAAACATTAGCAATCACTGCACATAACCAATATCCCCAGGCAGAACAAAAACCTATTAATTCTCCAAAACCATCTCTAGCATAAGAAAAAATGCCTCCCTGTAAATGAGGTTTTAACTTATGTAATAATAACATGGATGTTGCTAAAAATAATATTCCTATACCAGTAATTAGCCAACCTATTATTAAAGCTATTGGGCTAGCGACATAAGCCATATTTTGTGGTAAACTAAAAATACCAGCACCTAACATAGAACTTATTACTAATGATGTTAATGATATTAAATTTAACTTTTTATTCAAAATAATTCCTTTCATATTTTAGTAAAATAATATTTTTAATAATTAAATTGGATTATTTATATCAATAAAATTTATATTAAGTTTATATTTTTTTTGCAACCATTCCCCTAACATGATTATTCCTCCTTTTTCGGTAGCATGATGTCCTGCAGAGATGAAATGTACGCCATATTCTTTTGCGGTATGTAAATTCATTTCAGAAACTTCTCCTGTAAGAAAAACATCTACACCAAAATATGCAGCTTCTTCAAAAAATTTTTGTCCTGCACCACTACACCATGCTATAGTTTTAATATTTTCTTTCGCATTAAAATTTAAATGTAACGGAATACGATGTAATTTTTTTGTAATTTTTTGAATAAAATCATTTATATGCATATGTTTTTCTAAACAACCATATAATACAAAAGGATTAATATTACCAATAATATTTATATCTAATATTTTAGATAAGTAAAAATTATTACTGATACTTGGATTAATATCTAAAGGCAAATGCCAGCTATATAAATTAATATTATTTTTTAGTAACGCATATAATCTATTTTTTTGCATACCTTTAATAATAAAAGTATTATTTTTCCAAAAAAGACCATGATGCACAATAATGGCTTCTATTTGTGATGTAAGAGCTATATTTAATAAATCTTGACATATGCTTACTCCAGTAATAATATTTTTGATATATTTTGTTCCTTCTACTTGTAAACCATTACATGCATAATCTTGTATATTGGTAAAATTTAATTTTTTATTAATGTTATTTTCTAGTTCAATATTATTTATCATTTTATTTTTTTAAAATTTCTATATAATGTATTATTTATAAATAGATTATATATTCACAATATAATCTATTATATGCTATATGTTTTTGTAACATAATAGACAAAAAATAAATAGTACCTTTTTATTTTTATAAAAGATATCTATTATTTTATAACGTTATTTTTTATATACCATAGGAATTACAATGTTTAAGTTTTTAAGTAAAAAATTATATAAAACATTTTCTAAAATTAAAAATTATGGACGATTAACAGAAACTCATATAAAAAATATATTAGATGAAATGTATCAAAATTTATTAGAAGCTGATGTTGCGTTAATAGTCATCCAATATTTTTTAAAAGATATTAAAAAACATATTATTGGTAAAAAAATTAATAATAGTTTTACTCCTGGACAAGAATTTTTAAAATTAGTTAAAGAAAGATTAACAGAATTATTAGGATCCGAACAAAATAATATTAATTTTGCAACAAAACCACCTGCTATTATAATGTTTACAGGATTACAAGGTACTGGGAAAACAACTAGTGCGATTAAATTAGCATACTTTTTAAAAAAAAAATATAATAAAAAAGTTATAGTAACATCATTAGATATTTATAGACCTGCAGCTTTAGAACAATTGAAAATTTTAGCAGAAAAAATTAAAATTGATTTTTATCAAATAAAACAGCATACTGATATAATGCAAATAACTAGATCGGTTTTACAACACGCTAAAATTTATTTATACGATATATTAATTGTAGATACAGCTGGAAGATTACATATTAATAACATTATGATGGAAGAGATCAAAAATATATATAATATTTTAAAACCTATAGAAAATTTATTTATTGTAGATTCTATGTTAGGTCAAGATGCCATTATAAGTGCAAAAACATTTAATAATATTATACCCATTACAGGAATTTTTTTAACTAAAGTAGATAGTGATGCAAGAGGTGGAGCTGCATTATCAGTTAAATATATAATAAAAAAACCGATTAAATTTATAGGTAATGGAGAAAAAATTAATCAAATAGAAATTTTTAATGCAGAAACAATCGCACGAAAAATATTGGGTATGCGTAAAGAACTTCTTAATATTGATGAAATACAAAAAAAAATAGATGCTATCAAAAAACAAAATTTAATAAAAAATTTAAATAAAAAAACAACATTAAGTTTACATGATTTTTTAATACAATTAGAACAAATTAAAAAATTCGGTAGTAATAATATTATGAATATTTTTCATAAACTTAATATTAATCAACAACAATATATTAATAATCCGATTATGAATATTATTCATGTTAAACAAGAAACAATCAAAAATCTTAAAAATATTATTCATTCTATGACTAAATTCGAACAAAATAATATAGATATTTTAAATTTTTCTCGTAAAAAAAGAATATCTTTAGGATCAGGTATTGCTTTAAATAAAATTAATATGATACTTAAACAATATTATCAAGTAAAAATATTAACTAAAAAAATTAAAAATAATAGTAAAATAAAAAATATGTTTAATAATATGGCTAATTTTTTAAATAAAAAACATAAAAAATAAGGTATAGTAATATTATGTTAAAAATCCGTTTATCACGACAAGGTGTTAAAAAAAAACCCTGTTATAAAATTATTGTTGCAAACAGTAAAAAAGCTAGAGATGGACGTTTTATAGAAAAAATAGGTTTTTATCAACCTTTTAATATACAAAATAATATATCAATAAATACAAAAAGAATACAATATTGGATCTCGCATGGTGCTATACTTTCTAAAAAAGTAAAATTTTTATTAAAATTAAAATAATTTGTCATACAATATCAAATGATAATTTTAGGTAAATTTGGCTCTCTTTATGGTATTAAAGGATGGATTAAATTATTTTCTTATACAGAAAATCATGGTAATATTTTTTTATATAAAAATCTATTTATTTTAGATCAATTAAATAAAAAACATTACATAAAATTTTATCAATATATTTATAAAAAAAAATTTTATATTACTCAAATTAATATTGATAATAATATTATAAACAATCTAAACTTTAATTTAGTTAATAAAAATATTATGATACAATATAAAGATATTATTATATATAAAAAACCAAAAGAATATTATTGGTATGATATTATAAAATGTAAAATTACTAATACAGAGAATAACAATTTAGGTGTTGTTACTAATATTATTACTACTGGTATACATGATATATTAGAAGTACAACAACATAATCATCAAAAAAAAATATATATTCCCTTTATCATGCAACAAATAATTAAAAAAATAGATTTATTAAAAAAGATTATTATAGTGCATTGGGAAACAATCATTTAAACATGACAATTATGATRTGGATAGGTATAATAAGTTTATTCCCTAAAATGTTTGATGCTATTAAAAATTATGGTATTACCAGACAAGGAATAAAAAAAAAATTATTACAATTAGATTTTTGCAATCCTAGAGATTATACAAATAATAAATATAAAATAGATGCGCCAATATATGGTGGTGGTGGTGTAATATTAAAACCTGAACCATTAATTAAAGCTATTAAAGAAATTAAAAAAAAAACAAAAAATAAAAATATAAAAGTAATTTATTTGTCTCCCCAAGGGAAACATATTAATATACAATATATAAAAACTTTATTACAACATGATTTTATTTTAATTTGTGGACGATATAAAGGTATAGATGAACGTGTAATACAATATTTTATAGATGAAGAAATTTCTATTGGTGACTATATTTTAAGTGGCGGAGAATTACCTGCAATGATTGTTATTGATGCTGTATCTAGATTAATACCAGGAGTATTAAATAATATTACATCTAATCAAACAGATTCTTTTTATAATAATGGATTATTAGATTGTCCTAATTATACACGTCCACAAAAAATCACAAATTATTCTCATGTTCCAGATGTATTGTTATCAGGTCATCATAAAAAAATAAATGATTGGAAGTTACAAAACTCTTTAGGTTATACATGGCTCAAAAGACCTGATTTATTAAATAAAAAAAAATTAAATCATAAAGAAAAATATCTTTTAAAGATCTTTAAAAAAAAATTTTTTAATATTAAGTAAGAGGTAAACATGAATATTATTAATGAAATAAATCAACAGTATATTAAGAATAAAAAAAATATACCGATTTTTAGAATCGGAGATACATTAGTGGTACACTTATGGGTACTCGAAGGAAATAAAAAAAGAATTCAGTTATTTGAAGGTATGGTAATTGCAAAAAGTAATAAAAATATTAATTCTTCTTTTACATTACGTAAAATAGCTCATGGAGTTGGTGTAGAACGTGTCTTTCCTCTATATTCTAATATGATACATACCATATATATTAAAAAACTAGGTTTGGTTAGAAAAGCAAAATTATATTTTTTACGTAAATTAACTGGTAAAGCAGCACGTATTAAAGAACGTTTAATCTAAAAAATAATAATATTAGTTTATAATATTATGTAGTAAAAGTTTTTTCTTAAAATTAGAATAACGTTTTATCTTTTGTTGTATTGTTTGAAAAAATATGTTATATGGACTAAAAATATATATTTTTTTTTTAGCTCTGGTTACAGCAGTATAAATTAATTCTCTATTTAATATAGAAGTAAATTTATTTGGTAAAATTAATGCAACATGATTAAATTCTGATCCTTGTGCTTTATGTATGGTAATCGCATAAGACATGTCATGTTCAGGTAATTCATCAATATTAATAAATTTGTATTGATGATGAGGTAATTGAAAAATTATTTGAAGTTTTTTTTTTTTCTGATTCCATATGGTTATACCTATATCACCATTAAATAAATTTAATAAATGATTATTTTTAGTAATAATGATGGGTTTACCTGGGTACCAAATTGATTCCATATAATGAAAACTATATTTTTGTTCAGAAAATATATTATCTAGTTTATTATTCATTATATTCGTTCCAAATAAACCATTTTTAATAGCACATAAAATTTGATAATTTTTTAAATTATGAAAATAATTATCAATATTTTTTATGTCATTATAATGTTTAATATAATAAAAATATTGTTTAAAATATATAATATGATTTTGAATCATATTATTATATATTTTAATACTATTAATATTAATATATTGTACGTCATAATATTTATGGGTTGAAAATACACTTTGTATATCTTTTATGCGTTTTTTTTTAATAGATAGAGCTAATTTGTGTATACCTGAGGAATGTTTATAACGATAATTTTTTGTTAATGTATGAATACAATTACGAATATAACATGTTGTATTATTTTTATTAATCTTCATAGTCATTAACATCGTTGTTAAAAAATTTTTATAAGCTTTGGTAATGTTAAATTTTTTAAAATAACATATGTCCTGTAATAAATAACCAGTATTTATTGGAGGTAACTGATATTCATCACCTAATAAAACTAAAGAACTATTTTTAGGTAAACTATCTAAAATCATAGCCATTAGATGCAAATCAATCATAGATGCTTCATCAACAATTAATAATTGTGTATTTAATTGATTTTGTTGATTAAATATGGTAGTTTTTTTGTATACATTAATTTTAAAAAAATTATGTATAGTTGTAGCATTATGTGGTATTTGTTTAGCTTCTTCTTGTGTTACTACTGAAAGAGGTAATAAACTAAAAAATACATTTAATGATTCTGTTATTCTATTAGCAGCTTTACCTGTAAAAGCAATAATATGTATTATTACATTTTTTTTAATTTTTATAAAAGCCAAAATAATTTTTGCTATAATAGTGGTTTTACCTGTTCCTGGAGAACCTGTAATAATACTGATTCTATGCATCAAAGCTGTTATAATAGCTATTTTTTGAGATATATTATTAACATCATAAAATAGATCATTTAGATGATTTTTTATTTGTGTAATGTATTGTACATAATATTTATTATTTAGAAAATGATTAACAATAGTATTTTCTAATTTCCACATTCTATACATATAAAAACATTTATGTTCTATTATAAAGGGTGTAATTTGCATTTCTTTACCATTACTTACGATATATGAATATGATAATAATTTTTTTTCCCAATTAATATTACTAGAAAAAAATTTATGAATTTTATTTAATAGAGTTTTATTATCATAAAAAATTTTTTTTAGATTTAATTGTGATATTGGTAAACATATATTACCATCTCGTACAAATTTACTTAAATATGACACAGCAAACATTAATTCTGGTTGTGTATGACTTATTAAAATATTTGCAAATTGTAAATCGATTTCTTGAAATAGTTTACTTTGAGATAATAGTTTTAATAAACGATGCATTTATATTACCAAAATATTAATATTTTACTTAAATAATAAATCTAATTTTTGGATTAGTTCTATTGATGGTTTATGCAACCAAATACCATTTTTATTTTTCATATTATCATTAATTCCTCGTATATATAAATAAATAACAGCACCAAAATGTTTATTATAATTATAGTGATACATGTTGTTTTTTAAATATTTGTGTAAAGCTAATGTATACAATTGATATTGTACGTCATAACGATTTCTACATATATCATTTTTTATATTTTTATAATTATAGTAATTAATATTGTAACCTAACCAAGTAGTTTTATAATCAATAATATAATATTTATTATTCCATATACATACTAAATCTATCATACCATTTAAAAATCCTTTAAATTCTGGAAAATATATTGTTGATAGATTTGAAGAAATCATATCATATTTTTTAATAATATTATTAAATTCTATATAATGAATATTATTTTTTATTGTACAATAGAATTCAAATTCGACTTGTTTATATTCTTCTATTGCAAGTTGTTTTAATATAATTTGCTGTGTTCCTAATGGTTTATTAATGATATTATTAATCCAATTAATTAACATTTTATTCCAAGAAATATGAATATTATTTTTTAATAATTCTTTTTTAATAATATCATTAATATTATTATATTTTGTAATAACTTTTTCTAGAATTTTATGTATAAATATACCAATATTTTTACCTACTAAAAAATTATGTTGTGTTTTTTTAGTATATTTTTTTTGTTCTTGTAAAAAATAAAATGTTTCAATAGGTTTGATATAAATTTTATTTTCATATTGTATTTGTTTTATTTTAGTAAAGTTCATAATCTCTAAAATATTAAATTTATTTGGAATATTATTATTATGTTCTAAAAAATCATATTGATATATTAAAACATGAGGAGTAACAATTTTATTGACTGTAAACATATTACAATTTAAAATAATTAAGTTGATATCATTAGTACTGAATTGTTTTATATTTTTATATAAAATGTTTGTATCATAATTTTTATTTTTTAATAAATACTGTAAAGCATTAAAATATTTTATATATTTATAATATTTATTATGTTGATGAAACTGTATGTTAGCTAGACCAATATTACAAGTAAAAATAGACCTAGTAATAGATACATACAATAATCTCAAATTTTCTGATAATGATTCTTGTAAAGCATATTGAATACTTTCTCGTTTTTTATGAAAATCAATATTTTTTTCATAAGTAATGGGATCATGATAAATAATAACTTCGGAATTAATAACATCAATAAAATTACAAACGATAAAAGGTAACCATACAATATTAAATTGTAAACCTTTAGATTGATGGATAGTCATAATTCTTATATGATTATTTTCATCATATTGTTTAGGCAAACATAATATATTTTTAAAATTTGGATATATAATTTGTTTTGTGATCCATTGTATTAAAATGTTTATATTAGTAGTTTGTCTAAATATTGTTTGTATATGTTCCCCTATATATAATATATTTTTAATTTGTTTTGTATTATATAAGCAAATAATATCTATTTTTTTAAAAATATTTTTCTTAAGAAAAAAATATTTTAACATATATAGAATACCTTTTTGTTGCCAAATTCCTTTATATATAGAAAATTGTCGCATAATTTTTAATAAAAAATTATTTTTTTTATCCACATCAAAATTTTGCAATGATGTGGTAAATAAAGAATGATTTAATATACACATAACATATTTTATATTATATGGTTCAGCAATAGCTCTTAAAAGTAAAACTAGTTCTTTAGCTTCTAAATTTTGGAAAATATTATTTTGTTCAGATAAATATATAGACAATATATTAAATTTTATTAGTTCCTTTTGTATAATATATGCTTCATATTTATTACGCACTATGATAACAATATCAGTTATATTAATTTTTTTTTTTTTTTTATTTACAATAATATAATTATCATGCAATAAAGTTTCATAAATATTTTTAGCACATATATATGCAATTTTTTGTTTGAAACACATATTATTATCTTCATGCATATCAAACCAAAATGTTATACCCGGTTGTATCTTATTATGTATTATTAAATTATAATTATATTTTTCCTGTATATATTTAAGAGGTCGAAAATATATGTTTTTTAATAAAAAAGGATTAGATCTATTCATAAACAAATTATTAATACTATTGGTCATAGTACTTGACGAACGCCAATTATATTGTAGTGTATAACAATATTGAATTTTTTGTTTAGCTTGCAAATATGTAAATACATCAGCATTTCTAAATGCATAAATAGATTGTTTGGGATCACCAATATAAATTAATAAACTATTATGTATATTATTCAAATAAATTTTTTGAAAAATATTATATTGTTCTATACTAGTATCTTGAAATTCATCTAATAAAACAACAGGATATTTTTTTTGAATATCTTGGGCTATTGATATACCTAAAGTACTGTTTAAACGGTTTAATAAAATATTTAGCAAATCATCAAAACTAATTTGTCTTGTTTTTATTTTTTTTATTTTAATAAAATTATTTATATATTCTACTACTTGAGATAAAATTAAATGTTTTAAGCTGACTATTTTGTTTAAAAAAATATCTATTTTAGTAAATAAAATATGTTTAGGAGGGCATTTAATACTATGTAAAATTAAGTTTTTTTGTGAAAATTTTTTTAATTTTATAGGATAACTATTATCTAATGTATTTGTAATAGCCCATACATTAATTTCTGTAATCCATTTAATTAATGAACGTTTATTATATAAATATTTATTTATATCACTATCATGTATAATATGTAAAATATTTTTATAATATAATTGCCATGATTTTTTCATAATATTAATATAATTAATATTATGTTTAAATTGTTTAGTAAAATGAATATTATATGTGTTAGATTTAATATTTAAATGTTTATAATGATAAAAAAATGGCAATATAGATTGTAATAAGTATTTTGGTGTTTTAAATTTTTTAAAAAATATTTTTACAATTTGCATGGGTAAAGATTGAATATGTTCATGCCAAAATTGTGTAATAGCTTGATGAATCCAATATAATTCTAATTCATTATTCATAATAGTAATTACATTATGTGTAATATCATAACTTTTCAAATTTAAAATTCTTTGACAAAATGAATGAATTGTATAAATAGATGCTTTATGTATATTTTTGATCGCTTGCAATAAAATTTTTTTGGCTTGCATCAAATCTTTAATTTCTGATAAAAGTATATTAATCATCTGATACTTACTTGACCCATTAATACAAGCACGTAATAAAATTTGTATACTATTAACGATTCTTTTATATAAATCACAAGCAGCCATTTCAGTAAAAGTTACAACTAAAATATTTTGTACAGTTAAAGGTGTAGAATATAGTTTTGGTTTATATAAACCTAAAATCAAACGTAAATACACAATAACAATTGTAAATGTTTTTCCTGTACCAGCAGATGCTTCGATTAAATATTGCCCTTGTAAATGCATCTTATATGGATTAAATTCTTGAGTTAATAATATCGGTAATTTCATCATTATATTAAATAATTTTATTTTATTTTAAAATACAATATATCTAATAACCATGTTATTATAATGTTTTGTATATCTAAAAATGTTTTTGATTGTATATCAAAATTTATTTTTTGGAAATATAAATCAGTTTTTTCACCAAAAAAATAATTTTCCCAATAATAAAAAAATTTTTTTTCCGCTTGTTTTTGTATTTTGCTACTATAATTAATACTATTAATGTTGGCATTATAACAAATATTTATCCAAGCCCAAGAACTTTTCATAGGYAGAATTATTGGGTTATTCATTCCTATAACATATCCTTGAATATATTTATTTAATAAATTTAACGCAATATTAGTAGGTATATATCCAAAATTATATTGTGTATCTTTAAAACCTATAATTTTAGCACTGTGTATAACACTATTATCATGCACACATAATATTAAATACTTAATCCAAAAAGCTATAATAGACTTAATATCTAAATATTTTGGTTGAAATTCTAATAATGTATTATGACTATATAGATACTTCATTTTACCATACAATATTATATTATCAAAATTTAAATGAACTTTTTTAGTTATAATATTATATTGTTTTGAACCATAATATTTGTTATATATAACAGATATTTTGTGTACAGTTTCTAACCACCATGTTTTATTGTAATTGCCAAAAGGTAATAAACTATGATTTAAATAATATTTATATAATGTCATAATATTACCATGATTAATATATGTGTTAAATATATCATTATTAATGATATATTTTTGTAAATAATTAATATTAAAAGATTGAATTTGAAAATATTTTATATCATTAATATTTTGTAAATATATTCCTAATCTTTGATTAAAAAAACCTTTTAGAGGATGTTGCCAAAAACTAATTAAATTACAAATATTAATATTATTAATGTCAAGTATTTTAAATTTTAAGTTAAACTTATTTGTCTGTACAATATTTTTTGTAATCTGAAATTTTTGATATGGTATATAATGTATAATATTATTATGAAGAACAAAATTATTATACATATATGTAATTAATGTTTGTATTGTATTAGAAACATTTTGATGTTCGTGGGGTCGTGACACGTAACTAATATATAATTTTTGTTTAGTAAGTGTTAATAATTTTAAAAATGTATATTGATCTATATTTTTATTATTATTTTGTTTTAAATAATTATTTAATAAATTAAATGGAATACCATGTGATTTACGGGGGAAATATTCTTCATTCATACCTATTAAAATATATATTTTAGTTGGCTTGATAAAGAAATTATTTAAATTACAAAAATTAATTTTATCAATTTTAAAAGATTGATAGTCTTGTATATCACAAATATAATTAATAAGATTTATAATCGTAAAAATGTCAACTTTATTTTTATATTGAGTATATGTACCATATTGTATGCATTTTTTTATTTTATGAAAAAACTTATATATTTGTATATTATAAAAAGTTTTTTTAGGGAAAAAATCTAAATATATTTTTTTTAAAATATYAGTCCATTTTACCAAAAAATATGATTTTTGCAAATAATTTTTCCATTTATATAAAAGAAATAATAATTTTGTAAATTTTCCTAATATAATACCAGTAGTATTATCAATACCAGGATATGGAAGAATATTATTCCAGATTTGTTGTGTATTACCTAAAGCATATCCAACATATAAACGTTGTAATGCTAAAGTCCAAGTATATTGATTTTTTAATAAATCAAAATTTTTCATATTACATAAGTTTATATCATATCTAATATCCATATTTTGGATCCAAAAATGTAAATATTCTATATCTGTATCTTTAATGTCTAATTTATTTAAAATATATTTATTATCTAATAATAAATATATTTTGTTAGGAGTAATATTTTGATGCATTAATTGTAATAAATATAAAAATATGTTAATGATATTTATATTTAAAAAATTAGATTTAGTTCTAATATTAATAGGTATATTTTTTTCACAAAATAAATCTTGTATTAATGGTGCATATACTTCTAACTTAGGAGATATAACCACAATATCATGAAGTAAATAATTATTATATGAATTTAAAATACTCATAATATTCTGATATAATAACGTTATTTCATTTTGAATATTTTCACAAGAAAAAATTTGTATAGAAGTATCTATATTTTGTATTTTTTTTTTACATACTGTACTATCGGTAACATATAAAATATCTTTTTGTATTGCAGTTAATAAATTATGATCCTTTATAGATACAAAAGCATCAATATCTCTTGCTGAGATATCTAAACATATATTATTCATATATAATCCATATTCACCCAGTTTATTTAGTAAACTATTATCATTTAAGGCCAGCCAGTAATATTGGCATGGATTATAACAAAATAAATGTATTTCAAGTTGTTTTTCAAATAATTGTAATAATTTTATATAAATATAAGGAATATTATATATCTCGAAAATAAATATTTTAGTATATGGTAAATCTAATTTTAAGATATTTTGTGTTTTTAAAAAATAATATAAATTACCATAATGCCATAATTTTGTTTGTAATGTGTTTATATAATATTGTGTAATACTATACCACAATTTAGATTGCCAAATTTCATTTTGATTATTATCAAAATAATTTTGTTGTTCCCAGAGAATTAATAATTCTGGTTTATATTTTTGATATTGATCAAATATATCAGCAATATGTATAGCAATATCTAAATTAGAATATAAATATTTCATTTTATGAAAATATTTTTTTAAAAATAAAAACTCTGGCAAATGAATTAATTTAGGTATCAAATGCATTATAGACCAAATAATAGAATATTTATTTAAAAAAACGTTATTGCCCTTTGTTAGGAAAGTAAGAGTTTTTTTTATAATATCCATGATAAATATATCTATTGTAGAATAATTAATATTCGCATGTATTTTTATATTATTTGTTAAATATAACTTGAATTCATTAATATTGTTTTTATTATTAATTAATATTTTTTTAGATTGTAAAATATTAGTTTTATTACAATTTAAAATTTGTAATTTTAATATTTGTAATAAAATTTTCATTTTATTTGATTTATATATAGTAAACATTATGAAATTTTAAAAAATAACTATTATTCTAAAATTATTTTTTAAATCAAGAAATTATAAGTTATATATATAAATATAATATATATTATTCAATATAATTGGAATAAAAAAATTATATAATAAATATCTAATTTAGATTAAATATAAAATTTATATTATTATTTTTTTATAAAGGATGCCTATGTATATATATAACGAAGAAAATTTAATGATTAAAGCTCAGTTAATTATAGGATATAATATCATGGAAATAGCAAAATCATTAAATTATTTTCTTCCTAAACTTATGAAGTATAACACAGGATGTATAGGAAAATTAATAGAATATTATTTTTTTGGTAAACATATTAATAATAAATTTAATCAAGATATTCCTTATCTTGGCATAGAAATTAAAACAGTGACAATTAATCCAGATAAACAAGTATTATATGATAGTTATATTTGTTCATGTGCATTATTAACACAAAATGTGTTTTGGGAAAAAAATAATATTAGTCAGAAAATATCTAAAATATTATGGATACCTATTATAACATATAATAGTAAAACACCTATATTAAATAGAATTATTGGTACTCCAGTATTATGGCAACCAACTTTATATGAAAAAACTATTTTACAATATGATTGGACAAATATTATACATTTATTAATTATGGGATATATACAAGATATAAATGAATATAATGGATATATTTTAAAAATAAAAAATAAAGCTAAAAAAGATGTCAATGCTAAAATTATAGATCAATATGGCAATATTATTTTTACTCTACCTAAAGCATTTTATTTTAAACGTCATTTTATAACATCAATTATTTAATTTTATATAACTTGTCTATATTATTTCTAAATTAATTAGTTCTTTAATATGTTGTTGACGACGAATTTGTGTGATTTTGTTATTATCTATAAGGATCTCAGGTATTAATGGTCTACTATTATAATTAGATGACATAGAAGCACCATAAGCACCAGTATCATGAATGATTAAATAATCATACAATTTAATATTAATAGATAATAAACACGTAGTGAGATTTCCTTGACTATTTTGAGTAAATACATCTCCAGCTTCACATAATGGACCAGCTATAATTGTAGGAATTTTATTATCTTGTGACAAATCTATCCCATTAGATGAAATAGCTGAAATATGATGATAGCTACCATATAAAACAGGTCTGCTGAAATCATTAAAACCGATATTTACTAATATAAATCTTGTATTTTGAATAAATTTAATAGCATAAATTTGTGCAATCAATATGCCTGATTCAGCTACTAAAAATCTACCTGGTTCTATTTCTAGCTGTATATCAGTATGAAAATATTGGCTAATTAACTTTCTAGTATTGTTCCATAAATTAAAATAATGGTCTATATTTATAGATTCATCATGTATCTTATAAGGTATAGATAAACCTCCTCCTGCTGAAATAGCATGTATTTTAGGCATATATTTTTTGGTTACATTATATAACATGGCATTGCATACTTTTTGTAAGTGTGTATAATTTACACCAGAACCGATATGCATATGTATGCCAATTAAATTAAAATGATATTTTTTTATTATTTGAATAGTTTTTTCCATATCAGAATACCATATACCATGTTTACTATATATACCTCCTGTATTTGTTTTTTTATTATGTCCATATCCAAAACCAGGATTAATACGTAACCATATATTATGTTTTTTTTTGTATTGTCCTAATTGATGCAACATATCTATAGATCCAATATTAATAGGAATATTTAATTCTATAATTCGTTTTAATGTATTATTTTCTAATATATCTGCAGTAAATAAAATATCATGATATGGATGATATCCGGCATGTAATGCTCTTTCAATTTCTCCTAAAGAAACGGCATCTATTTTAATGTTATTTTGTCTCATTAATTTTAAAATATTAATATTAGAACATGATTTTTGTGCAAATCTAATAATATCAAACTTTTTTAATTTTGATATTTTATTTTTAATATTATCTGCACAATATATCCAACATGGAGTATTATATTTTTTAATAATTGATAATATAAGTTGATTAGATAAACAATTTTTATTATGTTKCGGATCAAAAATTTTCTTCATAAAATAAAAACTCTATAAATTTAAATAATGTTATTTTAAAAAATAAAAATAATTATCTATACTAATGAAATAATATTCAAAATATTAACATATATTTTTATATAAATAAAAACATATTCTATTCTTAAAAAGATATTTTTCTATTTTAAAAAATATTTTTAAAAATATAAATATATGTTATATATGAATATATACAATAAATTATATGATAAAATAATCTTATAAAATATCATTTAATCTTATACTATTATATAATATTGTAAAATATGATTTTAATTATATAATAATATTTCAATAAATTAAAATTTAGGAAACAATAATGTTACAAAAAGAAGTGATAATTAGTAATAAACATGGATTACATACTAGACCAGCAGCACTATTTGTTAAAGAAGCTAAAAATTTTGTTTCTGAAATTACTATTACATCTAATAATGTTACAGTAAATGCAAAAAGTTTATTTAAAATACAAACGTTAGGATTATCTAAAGGAACAGTTATTATTTTAACTGTTTCAGGTATAGATGAGCAACAAGCAATGATACATTTAGTACAAATTATGAAAAATTTGTAACATATATTTCATTTTCATGAAAATAAAATTTAATTTTAATTAATGATAGTTATTATATCTTTTATATATACTTAATAATAACGTTAAATTATATAAACATTGAGGTAATATTTATGATTTCAGGAATTTTAGCTTCTCCTGGTATTTCTTTCGGTAAAGCTTTTGTGTTAAAAATAGAAGATATTATTATTCAAAAAAAAAAAATTGATAAAGAATATGTTGATATAGAAATTAATAAATTTCTTAATGCACAAAAAAAATCTATAAAACAATTACAAAGTATAAAAGAACATGAAATAAAATTTAATACTGATAAAGAATCTATACTTGAAGGACATATAGTATTATTACAAGATATTGAAATGTCTAAAGATGTTATTATTTTAATAAAAGAAAATTTATTTTCTGCAGCATATGCTGTAGATAATATTATTCAAAAACAAATTAAATCATTACAAAATATTAATGATACATATCTGAAAGAAAGAATGAGTGATATTAAAGATATTGGTCATAGATTAATTAAAAATATTTTAAATATGAATATGAATGATTTAAATATTTTTAATAATGAAGTCATTTTAATTGCTAAAGATTTAACTCCTTCAGAAACAATACAATTAAATACAAAAAAAATTTTAGGATTTATTACTGATCTAGGTAGCCAAACATCACATACTGCTATTATGGCACGTTTATTAGATATACCTGCAATTGTTGGTACAGGTAATATTACTCAAATAGTAAAGAATAATGATTATATTATTTTAGATGGTATTTCTAATCATATTTATATTAATCCTAAAAAAGAGACTATTACTGCTTTAAAAAAAAAATATAATAAATATATTTTAGAAAAAAAAAAATTAATACAATTAAGTATTGTTCCTGCTTACACTAAAGATAATTATACAATCAAAGTTTGTGCAAATATTAGTACAATAGAAGATTTACAAAAAGCAAAAAATAATGGTGCAGAAGGTATAGGTTTATATAGAACTGAATTTTTATTCATGAATCGTAATTCTTTACCTAGTGAAGAAGAACAATTTAATACATATAAACAAATTGCATCTAATATGCCAAATAAAACAATTATTATTAGAACATTAGATGTTGGCGGCGATAAAAATATACCATATATGAATTTACCTAAAGAAGATAACCCTTTTTTAGGTTGGCGTGCTATTAGAATTACAATGGATCGTATAAATATTCTACATACTCAATTACGAGCAATATTAAGGGCTTCAGTATTTGGACAATTATGTATTATGTTCCCTATGATTATTTCTATAGAAGAAATAATATTTTTAAAAAAAGAATTACAATTTTTAAAAGAACAATTATATCATGAACAAAAAAAAATACAACATAATATACAAATAGGAATTATGATAGAAACACCAGCAGCAGCAATTATTGCTCATCATTTAATAAAAGAAATTGATTTTTTTAGTATAGGTACTAATGATTTAATACAATATACATTAGCAGTAGATCGTGGCAATGATTTAATTTCGCATTTATATAATCCTATTCATCCCGCACTTTTATTTTTAATTAAAAATATAATTGATGCATCACATTCTGAAGGAAAATGGACTGGAATGTGTGGTGAATTAGCTAGTAATGAAAAATTTATTCCAATATTATTAGGTATGGGATTAGATGAAATTAGTATGAATGCTGCTTCTATACCAAACATTAAAAATATTATTCGCAATACTAATATGCGTGATGCTAAAATATTAGCAAAAAATATTTTAGCATCAAATACTATGGAAAAAATTAATCAATATATTATTAAATATCATAAAAAATAATAAATATGTTTTAGAGGATTGAGTTATGATAATTTTTACAAATTTTTTTAAAAAAAAACATACACACATAAAAAATAATTATATAAAAATTTTTGCACCTATTTCAGGTACGATCGAAAATATTGAAAATGTACCTGATACGGTATTTTCTGATAAAATTATTGGTGATGGCATAGCCATTAATCCTACTAGTAATATATTAGTATCACCAGTAGATGGTATCATCGGAAAAATTTTCGACACAAATCATGCGTTTTCAATACTTATAGATAATGATATAGAACTATTTGTACATTTTGGTATTGATACAGTTAATTTGCAAGGTAAAGGTTTTAAAAGAATATTTAATATAGGTAAAACTAATAATGTAAAAAAAGGAGAACCAATCATAGAATTAGATTTAGATTTTTTACGTAAACATGCTAAATCAATATTAACACCAGTAGTTATTTCTAATATAGAAGATATAAAAAAAATTTATAAATATACTAAACAAGTTCAAGCAGGTATTGATCCAATATTAAAAATATACAAATAAATTTGTTTTACTAAAAGCTAAAATTTTTTAATATTTTGTTTATGTCAGAATAAATTAATTAATATAAAATTATTGTTTTATATAAATAAAATACTAATACTAATATATATATATTAATTATAATTATAAATATTAATTTTTAACTCAGATCAAGATAATAACTATGTGTAATAGCTACAGCTAAAGCATCCGCTGCATCTTCTTTTAATGTTATTGATAATATATTTAACATAATACATACCATATTACATACATGTTTTTTATTTGCTCCACCAGTACCGCCTACAATCATTTTTATTTGTGTTGTAGCATATTCAGAAACAGATAAATTATGATTTACTGCTGATACTATAACAGCACCACTAGCATAGTTTAATTTTAAAGATGAATTAATATTTTTAGCAACAAAAACTTTTTCTATTGCACAATACTGTGGTTTAAATATATTAATAATATTACTGATTTTAGAGTAAATAATTTTTAAACGCATATAAAAATCATTAATTTTTGTTTTAATACAACCGCTATGAATATAAATTAATTTTTTTTTTTGTTTTTTTATTAAACCATAACCCGTTATTCTAGAACCAGGATCAATACCTAATATAATAGACATTTTTTTCTTCTTTTTTAAAAAAAATACTATACATAAATTGCATTATGAGAAATTTTTTTAATATCTACATTAGATTGTAAATTATGTATGATAGATATCAACTTTTGTTTAATCTTATCATTTATATGATATTTAATATATGGTATTGTTACAAATTTTATTTCTGATGGTTGTATCACAAATTTTTTTGATAATATTAATATGTCTTTATATTTTTGCTTAGAAAAAAAAACATCAATAGTTTTTTTATTAAAAAGTATATCATTTGGCATTAATTGCTCAGCTATATCAATAATACGGTTAATATTATTATTAACAATATATGTTAAAGATACTTTTTTTTGAAAAATATAATGATCAACACGATAATCACATATTATACCATGATATTTATCAAATATATTCCGTATAAAATTTATAGTACGATTTTTATTATTTGTTAGACATTGTATCATTAATGTAATACGATCAATCATACCATAATATATGAGATAATTTACATTATGACTAATATATTTGTGATTATATTGTTGATGATATTTTGTTATTATTTTATTAATCGTAACACGTTTCATGTTATATGATAATGCTTTATTCACTACTAATTTTAATTTAGTATTATCATATATATTAGCATTGTTATTATATTTTATTATTGAATGTAGTTCTCTTATAATTTTAGAAAATTTTTTATCTTTTTTTGCATCTTGATAAGCTTTACGATAACGTGTATTAGACCATTTACTATGTCCAGACATATAAAAATATTCCTTTTTATATATTACCTAAACCTAATTCCAATAAAATATCTTTATTTATTTTATGTGGTGCATTAGTTAATAGGCATGTTGCAGAAGTTGTTTTAGGAAAAGCGATAACATCTCTAATATTTGTTGTACGTACTAATAACATAACTAATCTATCTAAACCAAGAGCGATGCCAATATGTGGCGGCGTACCAAATTGCAATGCTTTTAAAAAAAAACCAAAATGATTTTTTTGTATATCATTATTTAATTTTAATATATCAAAAATTATCTTTTGTATTTTATAATTATTAATTCTTGAAGAACCACTGCCAATTTCATAGCCATTGATAACAAGATCATAAGAATCTGATAATACATTTTCTGGTTGTGATATTAACTTTGTAATATCATTATTTTTAGGTGCTGTAAAAGGATGATTAGTTGATATTAATTGTCCTTCCTGATTTTTAGTAAATAAAGGAAAATCAATAATCCATAATGGACACCAACTATCATTATTAATGATATTAAAATTATTGCCTAATATTGTTCGTAATATTCCCATAGAACTAATACTACCATAATATTTATTAGTGCCAATAAAGATAATATCTTTTTCACGTAAGTTTAAAAAATATATAATATGTTTTTGATTAATTTTAATATACTCTAAACTATTTAACGCATCTTCATTATTATTACTCATAATATTTTTTAAACCAGAATAACACACTTGCAAAATATTTAAATTTTGAATATTATACTTACTTTTATATGAATTATATTTATGTAAATTCTGTAAAGATTTTGTTGTACAATATTGTTTCTTAATTATAATAGCAACAAAGTTAGGTTGATATATTTTTATATTATGTTTAATAAAAATTTTAGATAAATTAATTAATTTTAAGTTATTTCTTAAATCAGGTTTGTCAGTCCCATAATCAGACATAGCTTGTTGGAAAGTAATAACATGAAATTTATTTAATTTAATATTAATGATTTTTTCCCATAAATGTATTATCATTAATTCTATAAAATTTCTAAAATCTTTAGATCTAACAAAAGACATTTCAATATCAATTTGTGTAAATTCAGGTTGTCTATCTGAACGTAGATCTTCATCTCGAAAACATTTCGCGAATTGGTAATAACGATCTAATCCTGAAATCATTAATAATTGTTTAAATATTTGTGGAGACTGTGGTAATGCATAAAAACAATTTTTATGTATACGACTTGGTACTAAATAATCTCTTGAACCTTCTGGAGTAAAATTAGTAAGAATAGGAGTTTCAATATTTAAAAAATTATTTTTTTCTAAAAATGTTCTAACAATACTCATTATATTTGATCGAGTTTTAATAATATGAATCATTTTTTCTTGTCTAAGATCTAAAAATCTGTATTTCAATCTATTTTCTTCTATATTAATATGATTATTATCTATAGGTAGATTTTTAGATTTATTTAAAATAACAAGTTTCGATACAATAATTTCAAGATGTCCTGTAATGATTTTTAAATTTATATTTTTTCTTTTTACTACTTTACCAGTAATTTTCACACAAAAATTATTGCGTAATTTTTGTGCAAGTTTATATGTTTCATTATATTTTGGTATAAATATTACTTGTATTGTACCTTGTATATCTTTAATATTAGCAAAAATCAATTTACCTAAATTTCTATAATTATAAACCCAACCATAAAGTGTTATCATATCATTGATATGTTTATCATTAACTTTACCACAATAAATTCTATGTTCCATTAATATATTCCTAGTAGTATAATTTAATGTTTTAATATATATGTTATAATAAAATTTTTATTACGATAATAAAGTATACTTGTACATCAAATATAAAAAACATAAAAGATATATTGCTTTATTTTTATATATGTAATTATTTTTATTTTGTATATAGAATATTATATAGTATAAAATCTATTATACTATCAGTATAGTGTAATATATACACTAAAAAATCTTTAGTATATTAATAAATATTATGTTTTTAATATAAAATATAGCATATGTTATTACATATTTCATTGTTCATTCTAAATTAGATTATAGTTATGTAATACAGTATGAAGAAATTCATTATTTGAAGTTACAATATTAGTAATAAATATTATTTTAAATCGAATAATGATATTATAAATAATGATTTATATATTACATATTATAGGCATATAAATGAATATTAAAAAGATATTATCTGAATATATATACAATGCTATGATAAAAGCAAATATACCACCATATTATAATGTTATTTTACGTAAATGTAAAAATATCAAGTTTGGTCATTATCAAGTTAATGGTATTATTTCTGCTGCTATAAATATGAAACTTAATCCGTATGATCTTGCTAAAAAAGTAAATAATAATATTATTGCTACTTATATCATAAAAAAAACAAATATTTCTGTTATAGGACATATAAATATTTTTATTAATAAAATATGGTTATCAGAACAACTAGATAAAATTTTATCTTCTAAAAGGTTAGGTTTAACAAAACAAATTAAGTCACAAAATATTGTAGTTGACTACTCTAGTCCTAATATAGCAAAAGATATGCATATTGGACATTTAAGATCAACTGTATTAGGAGATTCTGTAGTTAAAATTTTATCTTTTATAGGACATAATGTTATACAACAAAATCATATTGGTGATTGGGGCACACAATTTGGTATGTTAATCGCTTTTTTAAAAGATAAACATTTGAAACAACTGTCTATAACTAATTTAAATGAATTTTATAAACAAGCACAAATAAAATATAAAAATGATGTTATTTTTGCACAACAATCTCGTAAATATGTTATGCAATTACATAAACAAGATTCATATTGCTTAAAAATATGGAAACATATTGTATATATTACTATGGAAAATAATTATCAGTTATATAAAAATCTTAATATTTCTTTGAATCATACCCATACTATGGGCGAAAGTCAATATAATCACATGCTTCCACATATAGTTTTAGATTTAAAAAATAAAGATTTAGCTATTCATAGTCAAGGAGCTATTATTGTACCGATTTATAACGATAAAAATCAAAATATTGATAATATTATAATTCAAAAAAGTGATGGCGCATATTTATACGCTACTACTGATATTGCCTGTATAAAATATAGAGTAAAGATGCTACATGCTGATCGCATTATATATTATGTTGATACACGTCAAAAACAATATTTACAAAATATATTTTATATTGCAAAAAAAGCCAAATATATTAATAAAAATGTAATATTAGAACATCATATGTTTGGCATGGTTTTAAATAAATTACATAAACCATTCAAAACAAGAGAAGGACAAAATATTAAATTATTAGATCTAATTAATGAAGCTATTAAACGTTCGAAAAAAATTATTTTAAAAAAACAACCCAATATAAAATATGATAAGTTACAACATCTAGCTCATATAATAGGAATAGGTGCTATTAAATATGCTGATTTATCGAAAAACAGAACATCTAATTACATTTTTAATTGGGAAGAAGCTTTAAATTTAGAAGGTAATACATCATTATATATTCAATATGCATATGTTAGAACTATTTCTATATTAGAAAAATCACATATGGAACAACAAAAAATACAAAAAAGTAAAATCATATTAACAAATTTAAATGAAATMAATTTAGCTATACATTTATTAGAATTTGAAGAAATAATATTAAAAATTGCACAAAATGGCACTCCACATATATTGTGTAATTGGTTATATAAAATTGCTGTATTATTTTCTGTTATATATGAAACATGTAATATATTACATCAACAAAATAATACTATCAAAAAAAGTAAATTAAAAATCACTTTAATTACTTCACAATGTATTAAACAAGGATTAAAATTATTAGGTATTCAAACTATGAAAAATATGTAAATATATATTTTATATATATAAAGATTATAAAATATGAATAGAAAATTTAAAAAAGTTATTATTGCAATGTCTGGTGGAGTAGATTCTTCTGTTGCTGCTTGGTTATTAATTCAACAAAATTATCAAGTAGAAGGACTATTTATGAAAAATTGGGAATATAATGATCATAATAGTCATTGTAATATCACACAAGATTTACAAGATGCGACTAATATTTGTAAAAAATTATCTATTCCTTTACATAAAATTAATTTTGCGTCTGAATATTGGGAATATGTATTTCAAAATTTTCTTGTAGAATATCAAAAAGGTTATACACCTAACCCTGATATTTTATGTAATAAAATTATTAAATTTAAGTATTTTATGTATTTTGCTTTACAACACTTAAAAGCAGATTTTATTAGTACTGGACATTATGCAAGATGTAAAAAAATAAAAAATAAAATATATTTATTAACTAGTATTGATAATACTAAAGATCAAAGCTATTTCCTTTATACTCTTACACAAGAAAAATTAAAAAAAATTATATTTCCTATTGGAGGATTAAAAAAAATAGAAGTAAGATATATAGCAAAAAAATTAAACTTTATTAATGCAACTAAAAAAGATTCTACAGGAATTTGTTTTATTGGTGAAAAAAAGTTTGATGTTTTTTTAAATAAGTTTCTTACAACACACCCAGGTAATATTATTGATATTAACGGCAATTATTTAGGCAAACATAAAGGTTTAATACACTATACAATAGGACAAAGAAAAAATATAGGTATAGGTGGTTTAAAATCTTATAGCAAACAAGCATGGTATGTATATAAAAAAGATATAGTAAATAATATTTTAATAGTAGTTCAAGGAAATAATAATGTATATTTATTATCTATTGGTTTAATTGTTATAGATATACATTGGATTAATAATATTATTGTCTTGCCAAAAAAAATAGCACTTAAAACAAGATACAGACAAAAAAAAGTATATTGTCAAATATTTTCCTATATAAAAAATAAAATAAAAGTTTATTTTTCACAACCTATATCTAGTATTACACCAGGACAATCAGCAGTTTTTTACACTAAAAATATTTGTCTAGGTGGCGGAACTATTATAAATAATATTCCATTAATACGATAAAAAATAATACTGTATTTTTTTTTTATAAAATAAAAAATATAATTTTATTTATTATTACAATTATTATTGTATAATAATGCATTCGAATATTTTACTCACATATTTAATAATATATTATTATAATGATTGATATTCATAAAACAAAAATAGTTCAATTACATAATGTAAGCAAATCTTATAACCAAAAAAAAATAATATCTCATTTTAATTTAACTATTTATCATGGAGAATTTGTAACTTTATTAGGACCATCGGGATGCGGGAAAACGACTATTTTAAGATTAATTGCTGGTTTAGACATGGTAGACGAAGGATACATTATATTAAATAATACAGATATTACACATCTATCAGCTGCACAAAGACAAATTAATACTGTTTTCCAAAGTTATGCATTATTTCCACATATGTCTGTATTCGATAATGTAGCATTTGGTTTAAGAATGCAAAATAAACATAATCAAATTATTAATGATAGAGTAATTAAAATACTACACATGGTACAATTAAAACAATTTATGTATAGTAAACCACATGAATTATCAGGAGGACAACAACAAAGAGTAGCTATAGCTCGAGCTATTGTTAATAAACCTCGTATATTATTATTAGATGAATCATTATCTGCATTAGATTATAGTTTACGTAAAAAAATGCAAAGTGAATTAAAAACATTACAACGAATTTTAGGTATTACTTTTATTTTTGTTACACATAATCAAGAAGAAGCATTAACTATTTCAGATCGTATTATTTTACTAAATAAAGGAGTAATAGAACAAGATAGCACGCCAAAAGAAATGTATGAAGAACCTAAAAATTTATTTGTTGCAAAATTTATAGGCAATATAAATATATTCTATGCTACAATTATTAAAATTTTATATAATAAACAAGTGCAAGTAAATCTAGAAAATTTTATATGTAATGTTAAAGTTTTATTCCCTATTTCTGTAGGTGATACAATATATGTTCTTATACGTCCTGAAGATTTGCGTATCACAGCAATTACTAAAAAAAATAATTTGAATCGAAAAGGTCTAGTAGGTTATATCAAAGAAAAAAATTATAAAGGCATGACATTAGAACTTATTTTAGAACTAGAAAATGGGAAAAATATTATTGTAAATGAATTTTTTAACGAAAATGATCCTTATTTTGATCATTCATTAAATCAAAAAATGTTAATAACCTGGGTAGAAACATGGGAAGTGACATTACCTTATGAACAATAAAAATTTATTATATATTAAAAAACTTATATGTCTTATTATTATARGTTGGATATTATTATTTATTATTTTGCCTAATATTTTAATAATTATTATTAGTTTTATGCAAAAAGATTATGTTCACTTATTTAGAATGCCTTATACTGTTAAAAATTATTTAAATCTTTTAAATTTTGTATATTTAAAAATTTTTTTACATTCTATGTATATATCATTAGTCACAACTATAATATGTTTAATTATTGGTTATACTTTTGCATGGTATTTAGCACATATGTCTATTACAATGCAATCCTTAATGTTAACTTTATTATTTATACCATTTTGGATAAATTCGTTAACACGCATATATTCTTTAAAAATTTTTTTTAGTGTAAATGGTTGGTTTAATAAAATTTTAATTTATTTACATTTTATAAAATATCCTATACATATTATTTATACCCCCATAGCAATAATTTTAGGTTCTATATATATATTATTGCCTTTTATGATTATGCCTATATATACTTGTTTAAAAAAAATAGATAAATCTTGTATAGAAGCTGCAAAAGATCTTGGAGCATCACCATATAAAATATTTTTATATATTATTATACCATTAACTAGTCCAGGCATTATTGCTGGATGTTTACTAGTATTATTACCTTCGATTGGAATGTTTTCAATTGCAGACTTAATGGGTGGTTCAAAAAATTTATTAATAGGCAATATTATCAAAAATGAATTTTTAAATATTAGAAATTGGCCATTTGGTGCCGCTCTTAGTAATATTATAACTATTATTACTGTAATATTTTTATTATTATATTGGAAATTAAAATATATATATAATAATCATACATATAAAGGTATAACTAATAATGTATAAAGAAATTTTTAAAGATGTTTTTAAAAATCTTTTTTTATTTTTAGTTTATGTATGGTTATATATTCCTGTAATTATTTTAGTAATAAATTCATTTAATAAATCTATTTTTGGTATAGAATGGCAAGGTTTTACCATTAAATGGTATGTTCTTTTTTTACATAATTATTTATTATTACAAGTAACATATCATACAATATTATTAGGTATATGTTCCGCAACTATAACAATAATATTAGGATTATGCATAACATTATCTTTACAGTATTTACATGCTTATATTAAATTATTTATTAATATATCTATGGTAACTATGATATTATCTCCAGATATCGTATTAGCTATATCATTATTATTATTATTTATGCTAATTCATTTCCCACTAGGTTTTTGGTCACTATTATGCGCTCACGTAACACTTTGTTTACCATATGTAGTTATTACTATGTGTGCTAGAATAAATAGTTTTGATGTATTAATATTAGAAGCAGCAAAAGATTTAGGTGCAAATGATTTTATTATTTTAGTAAAAATAATATTACCATTAATTTTCCCGACTCTTATTTCTAGTTGGTTATTAAGTTTTTTATTATCTATAGATGATATTACAATATCTTCTTTTGTTAGCAATCCAGAATATGAAACTTTACCATTAAGAATTTATTCAATGGCTAAATTAGGCACTACTCCTGAAATTAATGTCTTAGCAACTATATTAATAGTAATTTCTATCATATTATTAATTATAAGTAAATTATGTTTAAAAAAATATTATAATTTTTAA
Organism: Enterobacteriaceae endosymbiont of Macroplea mutica; assembly: GCF_012571345.1. Taxonomy (GTDB): domain Bacteria; phylum Pseudomonadota; class Gammaproteobacteria; order Enterobacterales; family Enterobacteriaceae. The sequence continues at coordinate 446,151 of NZ_CP046218.1, forward strand.
TATAAATTCTTGTTTTAACATAATTATTTTTGACAATATATACAAAAAAAACTACTCCTGTTTCTTTGCAAAATTTTTTGGATTATATTTTTTTGACATTTACAACATAATTGTTTAGCTTTATTATAAATACACAGATATTGTGTAAATTTCCCGATATTTTGATTAGGTTGTTTATAATTACTAATAGTTGTACCACCATATTTAATGGATTTCATTAATATTTTTTTGGTATAAATAACTACTAATTTAACCTCATTATAACACAAACTATTACTTTTCCTAAATGGTAATATTTTAGAAAAAAATAATATTTCATTAGCATATATATTTCCTATACCAGTAACAATACTGTTTGTCATTAATAATACTTTAATTGGCATTTTACTATATTTTGTTTTTTGATATAAATAAAAAGCATTAAATTTATCATGTAATGGTTCTATACCTAATTTTTGTAAAAAATTATTCTGTATATAATATTGTGTTTCCCATAACCAAAACCCAAATTTTCGTGGATCATTATAGCGCAATATCCAATTATTATTAATAATTAAATCAATATGATCATGTTTAGTAGGAGCAATAAGATTTGTTTTAAAAATTATTAAGTTTCCTGTCATTCCTAAATGAATTATAATGGTATTATATAACAATATTAAAATAATATATCTACCTTTTCGTTTGATATCTATAATTTTTTGATTATTAATAGTACTAATTTCATCAGGAATATTATATCTTAACTTATTAGTTCTAACAATAGCAAAACTAATGATTGTATTTTGTAATTCTTTTTTTATTAATTGTTTAATAACTTCTACTTCTGGTAATTCAGGCATTAATATTTACTCATAATATGATTTTTATTTACCAACACAAAAACTCGAAAAAATATTATCTAATAAATTTTGTGATGTGAATTTTCCAATAATAGAATCTAATTCTATTTGTATTAATCTAAAATTTTCAGATAATAATGTTATATCTATATATTTTTTTTTAGTAACAAACATTTGTTTACTTTGTTCGACAAGATTATATATATTATTAAATATATTGATATATCTTTGTTTAGATGTAAATTGGTTCTCATTATTATTTTGATAAATAATATTATCTTTAATATACTTCATTAATAATGATATTCCTTGTTTGGTATGTACAGATAATGTGATATTAGTCCAACCATCTTTAACCTGAATATCAGCAATACTATTAGTAAGATCTATTTTGTTTCTTATAATAATAGCACATTTTTTATTTATATTTTTTTTTAAGGTATGTAAAAATTTCGATAACTGAATTTCCGTAATCATATCTTCTACAACTAAAAAAATATAGTTAGAATTATTAATTTCTTCAAAAGTTTTTTTAATGCCAATAGATTCAATATAATCTTCTGTTTTTCTAATACCGGCTGTATCAACTAAATTAATTAAAACAGAATTAAAATTAATTTTTGTTGATAAAATATCTCTAGTAGTACCTGGTATATTAGTAATAATAGATATATTTTTTTGTGCAAGTAAATTCATCAAACTAGATTTTCCAGAATTAGTTGGACCAATTAAAGTAATTTTTATACCTTCCTGTATTTGAAGATTACATAATAAATATTTTATTATTTGTTTAATTTTTATAGATAAATAATCAATTATTTTATAAATTTTTTCATATAATTGTTTTTCATTATATTCCATAAATTCTATATTTGTTTCTAATATAGTTCTAATCTTAATTATATTATTATTAATTGGTTGTATTAATTTTAAGAATTTACCATTCATTAAATTTGTAGCAGCAAAGATAGCCGCTTGAGATTCTGCTGCTATTAACGCAGCTACAGCTTCTGCTTCTAATAAATTAATTTTTTTATTTAAAAAAGCTCTTTCTGTAAATTCACCAGGATTAGCTATTCTAATACCTTTAATATTCATTATAATATCATGTATTAACATTTCTAATAAAATAATTCCACCATGACAATGCAATTCTAATATATCTTCACCAGTAAAAGAATATGGTTTTGGAAACCATAATACTATACCTTTATCAACTATAGTATTTTGTAAATAAAAAGGTAAATAATATGCGTATCTTGGTTTCATGCTTGTAATATGTAAAATATATTTTATTACATAATATGATTGTTGTCCTGAAATACGTATTATTCCTATTCCTCCTTTCCCTAAAGGAGTAGCGCGTGCGATAATAGTATCGTTAAAAGTATTCATAATATTTTAATTTATTTTATTACGATAAATATAGTTTTGTTGTAATATAGTGATGAAATTACTAATTATATAGTATAAAATTAAACCAGATGGAAACCATAAAAAGAAAATACCGAATACAAATGGCATAATATACGTTATATATTTTTGTGTTAAATCAATATTTTGATTATGATTATTACTAGATATTTTTTGTATATAAAAAATTGTGATACTCATAATAATCGGTAGTATATATAATGGATCTTCTGCAGATAAGTCTTTTATCCATAATAAAAATGGCGCATGTCGTAACTCAATAGCATTAACCAACACATAATATAATGCTAAAAAAATTGGCATTTGTATTAAAAAAGGTAAAAATCCTGTTAATGGATTTAATTTTTCTTTTTGATATAATTTGATTAACTCTTTATTTAAAATCTTTTTATTATTTTTATATTGTATCTTTAATTTTTGTATTTTCGGTTGTAGTATACGTATACGCATAATATTCATATATTGTATTTTAGATAAAGGATATGTAATTATTCTCACAATACATGTAATTACTATGATAGATAACCCCCAATTTTTTGTAAATATAAATATATAATTTAATAATATAAATAATGGGCGTGATAAAAACCATAAATAACCATAATCTATTGTTGTAAAATTTAAAGGGACTATTGTTGTTATCTTTTGTGTGATTTTAGGACCTAACCATAATTTCGTAGATATACAGTGTATTTGTTTTGGTAAAATAATATTATAAAATGTTACGGATCTAATACTGATTAGATCATGTTTAATTTTTTTAGTATATATAATACTATGTTGCTGAGTTGGCAATATCCAAACAGTCGCAAAATATTGCTGTATAATAGAAAACCAACCGCCATTATTAGTATATACATACATATTCTGTTTATTTAAAATTTTATTAAATAAATATTTTTGATATTTTATGTATGGGATAGAATATATTATTCCTCTAAATGTTCTAGTAAAAAAATTCATATATTTTTGATTTAAAAATGGTAATAATTTAGATGGTGTTTGTTGTAGTTCATTTAATATTTGTATATTGAAAGTATTGTTTGTATTATTAATAATTTGATGATCAATTTTAACTAAAAAACTATTTTTTTTAAAAATAAAAGTTTTTGTATATACAATATTTTTATATACATAAAAGAATGGTACTTTTAATATATTATCTTTAGTTAATTGATAAAAAGATGATGATGTAAAAAATTTTACTTTTCCAAATAATCGATCTGGAATATGTAATTGATTAGTTTTAATAATAAAACTATTAGCTGCATATATATAATTTTTTGTATTATCTAACAAGGTTAAATAATTCGAAGAATGTAATGTATTTTTATAATTTAATAATTTTGCTGTTATAATATTAGCATTATTTAAATTTATATATAATAATAATTTATCAGTTTTAATAATAACATAATTGTTATTAATTAAATGTGATTTTTTTTTATATTCATAAATATTATTTATAATATGTTGTTTATRATAAACATCACTAATTTTTTTTATAAAGTATATAGTAAATAATATACTTAATAAACATAATATAAATATAAAAAATTTTTTTTTAAAATCCATTATTTATGATCTCTATTTTGCATTATATATTATATTTAATAAATTTAATAAATAAATATTATTTTACGTATTTTTTTCTAACAAAATATTTAAATAATTTTGTAAGGTTTTCTGTTTAACATGTATAATATTTCTATTATGAATTATCATAATATAATCCATGATAGTTATTATATGCTGATGCAAACGAAAATATTCACGTATTATTCTTTTATGTTTATTTCTCATATGTGCATATACAATATTTTTTTTAGAAATAATAATACCAAGACGTGAATATTTAAATATATTTTGCTGTACTAATAATAGATAATATTTGTTACTATATTTTGTATGATGTTTAAATATATGACAATAATGCTTGTTAGTATATAAACGCTGTTTTTTTTTAAAAGCAAAATGTAACATAATAATATGAAAAATTTTTATTAATCAGATACACTTAAATGCACACGTTGTTTACTGCGACGACGATTAATAATATTACGACCATTTTTTGTAGACATTCGATTTCTAAAACCATGAGAACGTTTACGTTTTAATACAGAAGGTTGAAAAGTGCGTTTCATAATTTAACCTAACAATTTAATATATCTACTATCATAAAGTTTTTTATATATAAATTCAATAATAATTATTTTATAAAATATATAATTAGAATATTAGTGCTTTTAATTAAATTAGTATATAATATAACTTATATAAAAAATAAATTTTTAATCATCAYATCTTTATTCTATAATAGAACCAGTATGAATAAATTATGCAATATCATATTATTATTAATCGTGAAATTTTAATTAAACCATTACAATATTTAACTAATATTATTAATAATCGTACTACTACAAATATTATACAAAATATTATCTTATGCATACAAGATAATGGAATTATGCTTTTAAAAAGTTCTAATTTAGAAGTAGAAATCGAAATAACTATTCTGTTACAAAATTGTAATTATAAAAAATATATTATTGCTATACCAGGAAAAAAATTTTATAATATATGTCGTAGTTTACCTAATAAAACTAACATTAATATGTTATTTAATGAGGATAAACAAGTACAGATCTCTACAACAACATGTAATTTTATTATATCTACCATATCTGCAGATAATTTTCCTTATATTACACCTTGGGCTAGCAAAATCAATTTTGTGATTAAACATATTATTTTAAAACAATTAATACAATGTACTTTATTTTCTACCGCATTAAATGATATTAGACAATATTTAAATGGTATTTTATTGCATATAGAAAAAAATATTTTAAATATTGTATCTACAGATGGATATCGTTTATCTTTATATAGTATTAATATGAATAAATTTTTTGAATCTTATAAAGTAATTATTCCTCGCAAAAGTATGGTAGAGTTATTACGTATACTAAATAATACTGATCAAAACATATATATTAATATCAATACAAATAACATTAGTTTTACTGATCAAAATATAAAATTTACTTCTAAACTTATTAATAGTATTTATCCAGATTATACACAACTAATCCCTATAAAATTTTTGAAAACTATTATAATAAATAAACTTAATTTTCAAAATGCATTAACACGTATTTCTATATTAGCAGATGAACATATTAAAGGAGTTACTTTAAATATAAGAAATAAAAAATTAAAATTGATTACTAAAAATATTAATAATGAAATAGCAGAAGAAACGTTAAATATTGAAGAAGAAAAATATCCAGAATATAATATTAATATTTCTGTTAATATAAATTATGTGTTAGATGTTATTACTGTACTAGATAGTAATAACATAAAAATCTCATTTATTAATGCTCATTCGAGCATTAAAATAGAAGATAATAATACAAATAAAATTTATTTAATTATGCCTATGCAAATTTAAAGTATTTTCTTATAAAACTATTCATTTCACATATTAATTAACAAAAAACGAGAGTATGTTTTGATCAATAATATATATAATTCATCCAGTATACAAATTTTAAAAGGATTAGATGCAGTAAAAAAAAGACCAGGAATGTATATTGGTGATACAAATAATGGTTCTGGTTTGCATCATATGGTTTTTGAAATAGTAGATAATTCTATTGATGAAGCTATTGCTGGATTTTGTAAAAATATTCAAGTTATTATACATATAGATAATTCTATTTCTGTAATAGATGATGGTCGCGGCATCCCTGTAGACATACATAAAGAAGCTAATATTTCTGCTGCTGAAGTTATTATGACTGTATTACATTCTGGTGGTAAATTTAATAATGATACTTATCAGTTATCTGGTGGATTACATGGTGTAGGTATATCAGTTGTTAATGCTTTATCACGAAAATTAGAAYTAATTATTAAAAGAAATAATAAATTATATAAACAAATTTATAAATTTGGAATACCACAAGATAAATTAAATATAATTGGTAAAAGTAAAAGTACTGGTACGCATATACGTTTTTGGCCTAACACAAATATTTTTACTAATGTACAAATATTTGATTATAATATCTTATATGCAAAATTACGAGAATTATCATTTTTAAATACGGGTATATCAATTATTATTATTGATGAAAAAAAAAATAAATATAAAAAATTTGCATATACAGGTGGTATTATTGAATATATTCAATTTTTAAACAAACATAATAATCCTATACATAATAAAATTTTTTATTGTAAAGAAACAACAAATACTATTTGTATAGAAATTGCTATGCAATGGAATAATTCTTTTCAAGAATATATATGTTGTTTTACAAATAATATAAAACAAAATCATGGTGGTTCACATTTATCTGGTTTAAAATCTGCAGTAACACGTACATTAAATAATTTTATTTTACATGAAAAATTAAATAAAAAAAACAAACTCAATACTATTGGTGAAGATATTCGTGAAGGACTTATGGCTATTATTTCTATTAAAATGTTAGAACCTAAATTTTCTTCACAAACTAAAGATAAACTTATATCTTCTGAAGTAAAATCTATTATAGAAACACATATAAACAATAAATTAACATCTTTTTTATTAGAAAATCCACATGATGCTAAAAATATAGTAGAAAAAATACTATATGCCGCACAAGTAAGAGATGCTACTAGAAAAACTAGAGAAATGTCTAGACGTCAAAATATATTTGAAATTTCTAGACTACCAGGAAAACTTGCTGATTGCCAAGAAGATAAGCCAGAACTATCTGAATTATATTTGGTAGAAGGTGATTCAGCTGGCGGTTCAGCGAAACAAGGAAGAAATAGAAAAAATCAGGCTATTTTACCATTAAAAGGCAAAATATTAAATGTTGAAAAAGCAAAATTACACAAAATTTTTACTTCACAAGAAATTTTAACATTAATTACAGCATTAGGTTGTTTTATAAAAAATAACAAATATAATTTACAAAAACTACGTTATCATCGTGTTATTATTATGACAGATGCAGATGTTGATGGTGCACACATACGTACTTTACTTTTAACTTTTTTTTATAGGCAAATACCTGAAATTATTGAAAAAGGTTATGTATATATAGCTCAACCACCATTATATAAAATTAAACAAGGTAAAAAAGAAATATATATTACTAATAATCATGATATGGAAACATTCCAATGGAATATAGCTTTAAAACATGCTAAATTTTTTTTATATAATCAAAATATACCATTGTATGGTATAAATTTGATGAAATTGGTTACAGAATATCGTAATGTCATCAATATAACACAACAAATTAATATGCAAGAATATTTGTCTTGCAATATCTTACATGCTCTGATATATAACAAATTACTTAGTGATTTTAGTAATATTTATGATATGCAATGTTGGTTAGATAAGTTATTAACATATTTAAATGTAACATATACTACCATAAAATATTCAGGTGTGATTAATTATACAAATAATATAATATTTCAGATTAGCATTTATGAACAACAATACGGGAATCATACTCAATTTATATTAAACCAAGATTTTTTTCTTAGTCAAGAATATAAACTAATTTATAATTTATCAAAAAAATTTTTAATGTTTAAAACTTATCCAACTTATAAAGTACAATATAAAAATCAATTTAAAAAGATTATTTCTTTTGATCAAGGAATAATATGGTTATTGCGTGAATCTAAAAAAAACATGATAATACAAAGATATAAAGGATTAGGTGAAATGAATCCTGATCAATTATGGGAAACTACAATGAATCCATTAACACGTAGTTTATTACAAGTTACTATTCAYGATGCTGTTATTGCTGATAAATTATTTGACACATTAATGGGTRATGATGTTAAACCTAGAAAAAAATTTATACATCAAAACGCATTAAAAGTTACTAATCTTGATATTTAAACATACAAATTAGATTACTACTTTTATTTTTTAAAAAGTTTTAAAAACATGTTAATAATTATATTATTTGTAACGATTATAAAACAAATTTTGTGTAATATGTAGATGATTCTCTATATTATTTTCATTATTTTTAAAAATATTTTGATTTATTAATCCTTGTTCAATTTCTTTTAGGGCTATTATTGTTGTTTTAATATGATTGTGATTGTTTATTAAAGGATTTTTCCCTTTTATTTGTATTTGTCTCGCTCTAGCAGAAGCAATAAGTACTAAATCAAAACGATTACCAATATTCTGTACTGCTTTATCTACAGTAATTTTTACCATAAATTATCTTATCCTAACTCATTTTAAATATGATATATTATATATTATATTATCATAAAATAATACTTTACAATACAGATGAATTTAAATAATATCCCTGCGGGTAATAATATCCCGCATCATATAAATGTAATAGTAGAAATTCCCATAAATACTAATCCTGTTAAATATGAAATAAATAAGAAATATGGTCTGTTATTTGTTGATCGTTTTATTTCTACAACAATGATATATCCATGTAATTATGGTTATATTAACCAAACCTTATCATTAGATGATGATCCATTAGATGTATTGATATTTACAGAATATTATATTTACCCTAGTACAGTTATTGAATGTAGACCTATAGGATTATTAAAAATGTTTGATGAATCTGGAGAAGATAAAAAAATTTTAGCTGTGCCATGTAATAAAATTTCTTTAGCATATCAAAATATAAAAAATATTAGTGATGTTCCCGATATGTTTAAAAATAAAATAATACATTTTTTTAAACATTATAAAGATCTAGAAAACAATAAATGGAGTAAAATTGATAATTGGTATGATATAGATATTGCTAAAAAAGAAATTATAGTATCAATTAATAGATTTAATAATAAATAAAATATTAAAATTTACTTATGCATGATTCTTGCATACTCTTGTTATTTATTATTTAATAACTTATATATTTAAAATAATGTGTTCATATAAAAAATTTAAAGGTAAATAAATATATTATGTCTAAAATACAAAAAGTATTTGCTAGAGAAATTCTGGATTCTAGAGGTTGTCCTACAATAGAAGCTGAAGTGCACTTATCAAATAATATTATAGGACGAGCATCTGTTCCTTCTGGTGCTTCTACTGGTTCGAAAGAAGCTTTAGAATTAAGAGATAAAGATAGTAATCGTTTTTTAGGTAAAGGAGTATTAAAATCAATTAATATAATTAATAATATTATAAATAAGTATTTAACAAATGAAAATTCTTTAAATCAAGCATCTATTGATGAAATTATGATTAATTTAGATAATACAGAAAATAAAAAAAATTTTGGTGCGAATACAATTTTAGCTGTTTCTTTAGCAAATGTTAAGGCAGCAGCATTATATCATAATCTTCCATTATTCAAATATATTAGTTATATTTATAATAATTCTAAGAAGCCTTTTATGCCATTACCTATGATTAATATCATTAATGGTGGAAAACATGCTAATAATAATTTAGATATACAAGAATTTATGATTCAACCAATAAATGCAATAAATATTAAAGAATCTATTAGAATAGGAGCGGAAATTTTTCATCATTTAGCACAAGTTTTAAAAACATATAATATGATTACTGCAGTCGGCGATGAAGGAGGTTATGCACCAAATTTAAAAAATAATAGTGAAGCGTTTGATATGATTATTGAAGCTATTACTAAAGCTGGTTACATTATAGGACAGGATATTACGTTTGCAATTGATTGTGCAGCTTCTGAATTATATCAAAATAATAAATATCATTTATTAGGCGAAAAATTAATTTTAAATTCTCAAGAATTTACAGATTTTTTATTAAAATTAACACAAAAATATCCTATCACATCTATAGAAGATGGATTACATGAATCAGATTGGCAAGGTTTTATTTATCAAACTAAAATATTAGGACGCAAAGTTCAATTAGTTGGAGACGATTTATTTGTTACAAATACAAAATTTCTAAAAAAAGGAATTACACAACATATTGCTAATGCTATTTTAATTAAACCAAATCAAATTGGTACATTAACAGAAACATTTGCTACTATTAAAATGGCACAAAATGCTAATTATAAAATTATTATTTCACATCGTTCAGGGGAAACAGAAGATACATTTATCGCTGATCTTGCAGTAGGTGTAGGTGCGGAACAAATTAAAACTGGATCTATGAGTCGTTCGGAACGAATAGCTAAATATAATCAATTAATTAGAATTGAAGAAATATTATAAATATTTAATAGTACATATTAACAATGTTTATAATATTAAATAAAAATAATATTTTGTTTAGCATTAGATTTTAATTAGTATTATGATAATGAATATAGTGTAATATAAATATATTATATGCAAACTTCTAAAGAAAAAGTTATTATTTGGTTAAAACAACAAAGTAAGGTGTCTATACATTTATTAAAATTATCTTATTTATTTAATATTCTTTATGTAATAATTATTGTGTTGCACCATGCAGTATTAGCACGGCAAATACAATTAGTATTTTTAAAAAAAGAAAATCAAATATTATATATTATGTATAGTTTATGTTTTGTGATGAAATCTATTATATATGTAATTATTAATCATTTAAATTATAAATATAGTCAAGCTGTTAAAAATAGTATTCGTAGTCAACTTATTAATAAATTTACTAATTTAAATTATAATGGATTGTCTGAACAAATAGAAACAAATACAATTGGTAGTCATTTATCCTTACTTATAGATCATGTAGAAAACTTAAAAGAATATTATAACCAATATGTGCCACAATTATTTACTACTGTAACATTTATATGTTTTATATTCTTTATAATATTTTGCATAAGTTGGTTATCTAGCATAATAATATTATTATGCAGTATAATAATGATACTTTTTATTATATTAATAGGTTATCAAACTGAAAAAAAAAATAAAAAATATTTTCAAATATTATCAATATTAAGCGGTTTGTTTTTAAATAGAATAAAACATATAGAAATAATTAGATTATTTAATTTTCCTAAAATAACTATTACAAAATTAATTAAACATATTGAAGATTTTAGAATTAAAAATTTAGAAATTTTAAAAATTGCATTTTTAACATCTTCAGTATTAGATTTTTTTACTTCTATATCATTTGCTTTTATCGCGATGTATTTTAGTTTTTCATATTTAAATTTAATAAATTTACCAATACAACATATTACTATTTTAAATAGTTTTTTTATATTAATTTTAGTAGCTGAATATTTTCAACATTTTAATAATTTAGGTTTATTATATCATACTAAAGCTAAAGCTATTGGTGCTGCTGATTTAATTATTCAATTTTTAGAAAATAAAAAATATATTTTACAAGGTAAGAAAATATTAATTTTACACAATCAAGAACATATATTTATATATGCAAAGAATTTAATTGTAAAAGATCATTTTAAAAATATATTAATTGGACCTATTTCATTTCAAATACATAATGGACAATGTATCATTCTAACAGGACCTAGTGGTTGTGGCAAATCAACACTGTTAAATGTACTTTTAGGATTTATACCTTATGAAGGAATACTTAAAATTAATAATATAGATTTTAAATTATTAAATTTATCATACTGGTATCATATAATTTCATGGGTACGACAAAATCCAATATTACCAGCACCTACTATTAAAGAAAATTTATTTTTTAATAATAATCTTGATATTCATCATATCAATCATATAATGAAAATATTAGGTATTCATCATTTTATTGAAAAATTCCCACAAGGTTTAGATACAATAATTAATCTTAATACTAATTTTTTATCTATCGGGCAAATACAAAGAATAGCAATTGCTAGAGCTTTAATTAAACCACATAAATTATTATTATTAGATGAACCAACATCTAATATTGATCTATTTAGCGAGCAAAATATTCTTCATGCATTACATAATACTATATTAACTACTAGTATTATTTGCACGCATAAAATGGATAATATCCAAGATGCGAATCTTATTTGGTTTATGAATAAAGGGAAAATCATTAAAAAAATATTATTGTAAAAACATTTAATATAAATTTTAAGGTACAAACTTAATGTCTTTAATATTATTATTTTTAAAATATCAGAAAAAATATCTCCGTATACTTGTATTAGGAATATTATTAACAATTATAATAAATATTATGAATATTTCTTTATTAATTTTTTCTGGTATATTATTAACTTCAGTGTTTATGTTTCACAACAATACTATAGAATATAATTATATTATTCCTTCTATAATTATAAGAATATTATCTTTATTTAAAACAATTATAAAATATTGTGAAAAAATAATTAAGCATAATAATACTTTATATATATTAAGTAATTTAAGAATTTTAATATTTAAGAAAATTTTTCCTTTACACCCATGTGATATAAGTCATATATACCATCATGAAATATTACATCTTTTTATTACAGATATAGAAAATATAGATATTTTATATCTGCAAGTTCTTGTTCCTATAATTAATGTAATATTTATTATATTAATGATATTAATAATTTTATTAATAATACATTATTTATTAGCTATAATATTTGTATTATGTTTATGCATACCGTTAATATTATACATCATATATTTTTATAAAAAAAATAAAATTAATAGTTTTACGAACATGATAGTTAAAAAACAATTTTATTTAATTATATATAATTTTCTTTTATATCAAAAAGAATATAAGATTTTTGAAGATATAGTTAAAGTATGCAAAAAAATAAATTTCTTGCAAAAACAATGGGATATACAAAACGCAATACAACATTCTTCTAATATTAAGTCTTATATAATTTTATTTACTTTAATAAATATTAATTTTTTGTTTATTATTATTATAAGTAAAATATTATTTTTAAAACACATGGTTTCAATATCATTTATTGTTTCTTTATTTTTATGTATTAATATATTAAATCATGTAATATTAGATATTAATAATATTATTAATAAAATTCACTATATATTATTATCTATACAAAATGTTTTTAAAATTTTTAAAAAAAAACCTACTGTTACATTTGTTAAACATACATTTTTTTTTAAAAGATTTATATCATTAAAAATAATTAATCTTTCTTTTTATTATCCAACTAACACTATACAGACAAAGATATTAAAAAATATATCATTAATGATCACGTATAAAAAAAAAATTGCCATTACAGGACATAATGGTTGTGGTAAATCCACTTTATTAATGTTATTAACTCGTGCGTGGGACCCAACTATTGGTAATATATATTTAAATAACTGTAATTTAAAAAATATTAGTTTATATATGTTAAGAAAACAGATTAGTATAGTACCACAAAAAACTGATATATTAAATGATACACTGATGAACAATTTATTATTAAATAATCAAAATAATAATAATATTAATAAAAAATTTTTAATAAAAATTTTATATTGTGTAGGGTTAAAAAAACTATTAGAAAATAATACACAAGGATTACACATGTTATTAGGAGAAAATGGCAGATTATTATCTGGTGGTGAATTAAGAAAATTAGCTATTGCAAGAATATTATTACAAAATAGTAATTTAATTTTATTAGACGAACCAACAACAAGTTTAGATAAATATTCTTGTAAAAACATTTTACAAATGCTCTTTACTAAATTTAAAAATAAAACTATGATTTTTGTTACACATGATATAAATATTCTTAAAAAAATGGATTATATATATTATATAGATAATGGTTCTATTAAAGCRCAAGGTAGTTATCTTGATTTATTAAAACAAAAACAATACTATTAGTAGTATAGAAAAATTTGTAATATTATAAAGGTATAAAATGTCTAAAGAAAAAAATATAGAAATGCAAGGCATTGTATTAAATACATTACCTAATACTATCTTTAGTGTAAAATTAGAGAATGGGCATGTTGTTACAGCACATATATCAGGTAAAATGAGAAAAAATTATATTCGTATTTTAACAGGCGATAAGGTAACCGTAGAACTTACCCCTTATGATTTAAGCAAAGGCAGAATAATTTTTCGTAGTCGTTAATATAAAGTTTATTATATATAATATTGAATTATATGAGATAAAAATTATTAACTGATAATCTAATTATTAATAATTTTATTATAATATAGTGTCATGTAAATAATTTTGTGCATCTAATGCTGCCATACAGCCAGTAGCTGATGAAGTAATTGCTTGTCTGTATATTTTATCCATTACATCGCCAGCCGCAAAAATACCTTTAACACTTGTTTGAGTATACAAATTCTTTTTATAAGTAATAATATATCCATCATTATCCAAATGTAATTGATTTTGGAATATTTTAGTATTAGGGATACTACCTATTAATATAAATACAGCATTCAATTTTAAAATAAAATGATCTTTTATATGTTTAATATGATTAATATGTATACCTGTTACACCATTTATATCGCCTATAATATTTTTTACTATGTAAGGTTGATGTAAAAATATATTTTTTTTATTTTTTATAATAAAATTAATTTTTTTAATTAAAATATTATCTGCAGTAAATATAGTTTTTCTATGTATAAGATGTACTTCTGAAGCAATATTAGATAAGTATAATGCTTCTTCTAATGCAGAATTACCACCACCAATAACAGCTACTTTTTGATTACGATATAATAATCCGTCGCATATAGCACATGTTGAAACTCCTTTACCGAAAAATTTTTTTTCTGATAATAAACCTAATTTTTTAGGATAAGAACCTGTAGCTATAATCAGACTTTTAGAAAGATATTTATCATTTTCTCCTTGTAAAATAAATGGAAATGTATCGAACATTACTTGTATGATGTTATCATGTATTATTTTTGTATTATAATACATGGCATGATTATATAAATTATCCATTAATTGGCTACCAGTAATATTAGGATAATTACCCGGCCAATTTTCTATATTATTAGTTTGTGTTAATTGCCCACCTATTTGATTTCCTGTAATAATAACAGGAAATAAATTAGCACGGGCAGCATATATTGCTGCTGTATATCCTGCTGGTCCTGAACCAAGAATAATTAATTGATGAATATCCATAAAACAAATAATAAAAAATATATGTTTAATTAATATAACATGTTTTATATATCAATTTACATATATATAATATATAATTTGTAATATTTTATATTTTATAAATACATTATTATGATTGATATTAATTTAATAAGAAAAAATTTACATTTAGTATTTACCAAATTAAAAACAAGAAATTTTATATTGGATATAAAAACAATACAAAAATATGAAAATATAAGAAAAAAACTACAAAATAACATAAATATTTTATATCAAAAAAAAAAACATATGCAAAATTCTATTAACATACAAAATAAGAACCATATACAAACTAAAATTAAATTATTAAATATACAATTAATTACTACAAAAAAAAAATTAACAAATATCATGACATATTTAGACAATATTTATGATACTATACCAAATTTACCATTAGATGACGTGCCCATAGGTGTGCATTATAATGATCATAAAGAAATATTATATTGGGGTAAAAAACTAAAACATAATTTCTTAATACGTAATCATATTGAATTAGGATTATTACATAATGGCATAGATATGGAATCTGGTGCTAATTTAAGTGGTTCAAAATTTATTGTTATGAAAGAATCAATAGCATATTTACATAGAGTATTAATACAATTTATGTTAGACACACATATACAACAACATCAATATAAAGAAATGTATATTCCTTATATTGTTAAAAAAGAAGCTTTATATGGCACAGGACAATTACCAAAATTTGCAAAAGATTTATATGCTGTATATAATATGCAATTAAATACACATTATCTAATTCCTACAGCAGAAGTACCTTTAACTAATTTCGTAGCTAATACTATATTACGGGAAGAACAATTACCAATAAAATTAGTTGCACATAGTCCATGTTTCCGTGCAGAAGCAGGATCTTATGGACAAATAAATAAAGGATTAATACGTACACATCAATTTGAAAAAGTAGAACTTGTTCAATTAGTTACACCAAACATGTCCATAAAAACATTAGAAGAAATAACTTCACATGCTGAAAAAATATTACAATTATTAGAATTACCATATAGAAAAATACTATTATGTTCTGGTGATATGAGTTTTGCTGCAAGCAAAACATATGATCTAGAAGTATGGTTACCTTCAATTAATAAATATTGTGAAGTATCTTCTTGTTCTAATATGTGGGATTTTCAAGCACGCAGAATGAAAGCACGATATAAAAATCATGAAGACAATCATATTAATTATATACATACTCTAAATGCATCTGCTTTAGCTATAGGGAGAACATTAGCTGCTATAATAGAAAACTATCAATTAGAAGATGGTTCAATACAAATTCCTAAAGTTTTACAATCATATATGAAAGGATTAAAAATAATTAATTATATCAAATAATATTATTTATGCTCAAACAATACTTGAATAGTATTATATAAATGTACAGTTTTTAGTAAATTTATTGGTACCACTAAAATGGTATCATCTCCAGCAATGGTGCCTAATATACCTTCTGCTTTACCCAAAGAATCTAATAAACGAGCAATTAATTGCGCAGCACCAGGACTTGTATGAATAATAATAAGCATATCATTATAATCGATATCTAATACTAGATTTTTTAAGGGACTAGTTGTATTTGGATAATTTAATTCTAAAGGTAAACAATATACCATTTGCATTTTTGTATTTCTAGTTCTTACAGCCCCTAATTTTGTTAACATTCTAGAAACTTTAGATTGATTAATATTATTAAAACCCTTTTGTTGTAATGCATTTACAATTTCTGTTTGTGTACTAAATGTTTCTTGCCGTATTAATTGTTTAAAAATTTTAATTAAATTTATTTCTTTTTTTTTGGTAGAATAAATATGCATATAGATCACCGACAAAATAAAAAATACCACCAATATTATAATATTAAAAACATTTATAAAAATTATTTGTACTAAATTTAATTATTTACATAACCGTATTATTGTAGTATAATGATATTGTCATTGTCAAGCAATATCATGATTACTTTATATATTATATATAATATTATTTTTTTATAATTTTATCGAGTACATATATATTGATTAAATTTTTTATGTATATTACAGTATGGATAATATCCTTACATATTTTATAAAACAATACGTGCTAATTTTATGGATTTAATAAATTATGAGTAATAATACAGTAAGTATAAATAATAATCATCGTTCCTGGTATCTTATTAATGCTAAAGAACAAATTTTAGGTCGTTTAGCTACAAAAATAGTTTATTATTTAATAGGTAAACATAAAGTTGCATACACACCCAGTATTGATATAGGAGATTATGTTATAGTTATAAATGCACAAAAAATTAATATTACAGGAAATAAAAGAAAAAACAAGTTTTATTTTAGTCATAGTGGTTATTCTGGCGGTTTCAAAAAAATATCTTTTGAAAAATTAATATCTATTAATCCTCAAAAAATAATACACCATGCTGTTAAAGGTATGTTACCTAAAAATAAAATTGGATGTATGGTCTTAAAAAGATTAAAGATCTATGCTGATAAAACTCATCAACATCAAGCACAACAACATATTCATAATATTTAATATAGGATAACAAATATATGACCATAACTTACCATTATGCTACTGGTAGAAGAAAAACTTCTTCTTCAAGAGTTTTTATAAAAAAAGGTAAGGGAATTATTAATATTAATAAAAAATCTTTAGAAAATTTTTTTCCCCAAAATTTATATCGTACTTTAATTACACAACCTTTAACACTATTAAATATAAAGAATAATGTAGATTTATATATTACTGTGAAAGGCGGTGGTAATATGGGGCAGGCTGGAGCTATTAGACACGGTATTACAAGAGCACTAATTAAATATGATAAACATTATAGACATGACTTAAAACAAGCTGGTTATATTACTAGAGATGATCGTAAGGTAGAACGCAAGAAAGTAGGCTTTAAAAAAGCCAGACGTAGTCCACAATTTTCAAAACGTTAGAAAAAATTCTATTAAACATTTTATTGATGTAACATAACTTTTGCTAATAAAGTTTGTTTTATAAAGATTATTATGGATAAACTCATTATAAAAGGGCCTGTAAAATTACAAGGCAAAGTGAGAATTTCTGGTGCTAAAAACGCTGCACTGCCTATTTTATTATCCACTATTTTACTTAATGGCACAATAAGTATTAATAACATTCCATATATTAAAGATATTAATGTTGCTATTAAATTATTACAATGCTTAGGAGCGAAAATAAAAAAAGGTAAATTATTATATTTAGATACTAGAAATTTAAAGAATAGTTTATTACCCGAACGATTTATTACTGTTATTCGTGCATCTGTTTGGATTATAAGTCCTTTGTTAGTACGTTTTGGTAAATTTCGTATGTTTTATCCTGGAGGTTGTGCCATTGGGAAACGTCCTATAGATTTACATATAAAATATTTATATCAATTAGGAGCTGTTATAAAAGAAAAGAAAAATTATATCATTGGATATATTCCTGATGCAATCATAGGCACACATATTATTATGGATAAAATTAGTGTAGGAGCAACTATCAGTACTATACTACTAGCAATTTTTGCTAAAGGAATAACTATTATTGATAATCCAGCTAAAGAACCAGAAATACAAGATTTATCAAATTTTTTAAATTTTATGGGTGCAAGAATTTATGGCGCGGGTACTAATAGAATTACTATTAATGGCATACAATATTTAAATAATAAAAATAAAATATATACGATTATCCCTGATCGCATAGAAACAGGTACTTTTTTAGTTGCGGCCGCTATGTCAAAAAGTAAAATCATATGCGAACATACTAATCCACAACATCTAACTGTAGTCTTGGAAAAACTAAAAGATACTGGTGCAAATATACAAATAGGAAGTAATTGGTGCAGTTTAGATATGAATAATAAAACACCTAAAGCTGTAAATATTATTACTGGACCATATCCAAATTTTCCAACAGATATGCAAACATTATTCACTGTATTAAATACTGTTTCTTGTGGTGTAAGTAATATTACAGAAACTATTTTTGAAAATAGGTTTTTGCATATTTTTGAATTACAAAAAATGGGGGCGGAAATATTATTAAAAAATAATAAGATTATGTATATTAGTGGTAAAAAAATGTTGAAAGGAACACAAGTTATAGCTACTGATTTACGTGCTTCTATTAGTTTAGTTTTAGCTGGTTGTCATGCTATTGGTACTACTATTATACATAATATTAATTATATTGATCGTGGTTATGAAAATATAGAACAAAAATTATTATTATTAGGAGCTAAAACAAAAAGAATAAAAATATAGAAATATTATTCATTCTATCTTAGAATATAATCAAGTAATATTTTTTTGTATATATTCACACTATATTAAATGATATATACTATATATTATTATGTAGTTTTTGGAAAGGTTAAAAACATGTATGCTATTTTTCATAATGGTGGTAAACAATATAAGATTACAATAGGACAAATTATACATATAGATAAACATATAGGACATATAGGAGAAATTATTAATTTTACAAATATATTGGTAATATTTAGTACAAATGTGTTTTATGTTGGCAAACCATATATTTTAGGTGCCAAAATTACAGCGAAACTCATTCAACATAAAAAAAATACAAAAATTAAAATTGTGAAATTTAATCGCAGAAAACATTATAAAAAAATTCAAGGACATAGACAATTATGTACTATAGTTAAAATTCTTGATATACAAAAATAATAAGGACATAATATGGCACAAAAAAAAGCTGGTGGTTCATCTAGAAATGGTAGGGATTCACGTTCTAAAAGATTAGGTATTAAACATTTTGGAGGAGAAATGGTATCTGCAGGATATATTATTGTACGTCAACGAGGTACAAAATTTCATGCTGGTATTAATGTTGGATGTGGCAAGGATCATACATTATTTGCTAAAATTAAAGGCATTGTAAAATTTATTAAAAAAGGTATCAATAATAAAATATATATTCATGTGATTAACAATAATATTACATAACAAATTTTATGTAACAGTACAATACTGGATATATAGAATTTTATAAGAAATTTATTGTGTTGGAGTATGAATGAAATTAATAGATAAAGTAGTAATATTTGTTATGGCAGGTAAAGGAGGTAATGGATGTATTAGTTTTCGACGTGAAAAATATATTCCTAAAGGCGGACCTGATGGTGGTAATGGTGGTAATGGTGGCAATATATACTTGATGTCTAGTAAATATATTAATAATTTAAAACAGTATCATCATAAAAAATATTATGTATCAGAAAATGGTTCTAATGGCAGAAAATATCAATGTACAGGTAGTAAAGGCAAAGATTTAATTTTGTTAATTCCTTTAGGTACAATAGTTATTGATTTAGTAACCAAAATAATTATTAAAAAATTTAATAAAAATAATTATAAATTTTTAATTGCTAGGGGCGGTATGCATGGTTTAGGTAATGTATATTTTAAATCATCGACTAATAGAACTCCTTATCAAAACACCATAGGGAAGAATGGTGAATCTAAAAAAATACAGTTACAACAAAACATTACAGTAGATGTTAGTGTATTAGGAATGCCCAATACTGGTAAATCTACTTTTATTACAAAAATATCTACAGCAAACACAAAAATTGCTGATTATCCTTTTACTACTCAAACACCTATTGTAGGTATGGTAAAAAATAATTCCTGCCGTTCTTTTATGATATTAGATACTCCAGGTATTATTACTAACTCCTTTAAAGGTGCTGGTTTAGGTTTAAAATTTATTAGACCATTGAAATATTGTAGTTTATTATTACATTTTATAGATATTACTACTATTAATAAGTATAATTTACTTACTAATATTAATATCATTAATAATGAAATTATTCAATTAGATCCCTTAATTTATCAAAAAGAAACATGGATTGTTTTTAACAAAATTGATTTAACAACTAATTTGAATAATATTAAACAAAATATATGTGATGCATTATTACAAACAAAATACAATAGATATTATTTTATTTCATCTAAAATAGGGATTGGCATAAATAAATTACATCAAGATATTTACAAGTTTATAACATCTATTTAATATATTTCATATTATTCACTTTATATATCATCAATATAAACTTCACCATTATATTTTATTTATTGTAAACAATATGACATACATTTTATATAAAATAAATAATTCAAT